>DYJK01000140.1 GCA_020723165.1 Melioribacter roseus
ATTCTTGAGAAACAGTATGAGTTTTTTGAAAACGGTCCACGCTTATTAAAACCGATGATCTATAAAGATATCGCTGATGAAATCGGGATGGACATTTCTACAATCAGCCGCGTGGTGAACGGAAAATATGTTCAATCGCCGCAAGGAATTCACGAACTGAAATATTTCTTCAGCGAAGGACTATCAACAGACAGCGGCGATGAAATTTCCAACAAGCACATCAAGGAATTGATAAAAGAAATCTGTGATAACGAACCGAAAGACAATCCCCATAGCGATGACAAAATTGCAAGCATACTTCAAGATAAAGGAATACACATTGCGCGGCGTACCGTTGCTAAATATCGTGAATCTCTAATGATACCGGTTGCACGTTTACGAAAGAAGTTATGATCATTCGTGACGCTATAATAATTGTTATTCTTTTTGCTCTTTTCGCTTATTCACATACATGGCTTGCTTCCAACAAAATCAAAAGAAAGCTGGCTGAAAAGATCGGCAACAAAATTGCTTTTTACCGTTTGTTCTATAACACATCTTCAATTCTACTTTTTGCTTTCTTCTATATTCTTTCTCCCAAACCAGATGTGATTATTTACGACTTACATTATCCTTTTGATATTATTACATTTGCACTCCAAGTTCTTTCAATTATGGGACTCATACGGTCGATAAAACCGGTTGACATGAAAGAATTTATCGGTATTTCACAAATTGCCAGGTATAACAACAACAGTTATAACACAAACGATCTTGATGAGAAACAGACACTAAATATTGTGGGTATATATAAAATTGTAAGACACCCGGTTTATCTTTTTTCAATTTTGCTTTTAGGATTACTGCCAACTATGACTTTGTTCTATTTTGTAATGTTTGTATGTATTGTTGTCTATTTTTATATCGGATCAATTTATGAAGAGAAAAAATTAGTAGAAAAATTCGGCAATGAGTACAGAGAATATCAGAAAAGTGTGCCGAGACTAATACCAACTTTTAAAGTACGAAAGACGAAGGACGAGGTACGAACATAAGCGCGAAATACGAGTGAAGAAGAACGGATATAAGAACGAAGGACGAATTTGAATTTGGGATTTATGAATTACGATTTACGAATTAAAACAAATAAATAAACTGCTGCGTCGAAACAAGAAACTCGAAACTATAAACACGAAACCTCGAGTGATTAACTACAATTTGAAAATTGCTATTTCGAATTTATAAGTAAGTGGAGATCAAATGAAAATTCGTTCAACAACAATAATAGGATTAATCAAAGACGGGCAAGCTGCCATAGGCGGAGATGGACAGGTAACGCTCGGCAATACAGTTATGAAACACAATTCTATGAAGATTCGAAAATTGATGAATGGAAAAGTTTTAACCGGTTTTGCCGGTTCTACAGCCGATGCATTCACACTGCTTCAGCGTTTCGAAGAAAAACTTGAGCAGTACCGCGGCAATGTTGAGCGCGCTGTTGTAGAATTAGCAAAAGATTGGCGGACCGATAAATATTTGCGGCGCCTCGAAGCAATGCTTGCAATCATCTCCGATGAAAAATCATTTATAGTTTCCGGTACGGGTGATGTTATAGAGCCGGAAGATAGTATTGTTGCTATCGGCAGCGGCGGTATGTATGCTCTTGCTGCTGCTAAGATGTTAAAAAAATACAGCAACCTTTCAGCAAAAGAAATTGTAGAAGAATCGTTAAAAACTGCCGCAGATATCTGCATCTATACAAATGATAAAATTACTGTCGAGGTTATCGGTAAATGAAAAAGAATAACAACTTATTAGACATAATGAAAAATCTTACTCCAACTCAAATTGTTAAAGAGCTTGATAAGTTTATTATCGGTCAGGATGATGCCAAACGTGCTGTTGCAATTGCACTGCGCAACAGATGGCGTAGACAAAAGGTTGAGGAAGGTATTAAAGAAGAAATAATGCCGAACAATATTATTCTTATTGGTCCCACCGGTGTTGGTAAAACAGAAATCGCAAGAAGGCTGGCAAAACTTTCCGGCGCACCGTTCGTAAAAGTTGAGGCTTCTAAATATACAGAGGTTGGTTACGTTGGCCGCGATGTTGAATCGATGATACGCGATCTTGCCGAAATTTCGGTGAGTATGGTTCGTTCCGAAAAAACTTCTGCAGTTCAGGAAAAAGCTGCTCGCATGGCTGAAGAAAAAATATTAGACCAGTTAATCCCCCCGGTTAAAAAATCCCCCACCACTACGGATGAAACCGGTGAAAGTGAAGAAATTCAAAATGAAAAAACCCGTGAGTGGATGCGAGAAAAATTACGTAAAGGTGAAATGGACGACCGGATGATTGAATTTGATATTACTACACCGGCTTTTGGCATGCAAGTGCTCGGTCCCATGGGAATGGATGATATGACAATGAATCTGCAAGATATGTTCAGCAATATGATCCCAAAGAAAAAGAAAAAAAGGAAAACTGCTATACGCGAAGCACGGAAAATTTTAGAGCAAGAAGAAGCCGATAAACTAATTGATATGGAAGCAGTTCAAAAAGAAGCTGTGCAGCGCGTCCAAGAAGCCGGAATTGTTTTCATAGATGAGATTGATAAAATTGCCGGCGCTAAAAGTCAGCAAGGGCCGGATGTTTCGCGCGAAGGTGTTCAGCGTGATTTACTGCCCATTGTAGAAGGCTCAACAGTGAACACTAAATACGGCCCGGTTAAAACTGATCATATTTTGTTTATCGCATCCGGTGCGTTTCATGTTTCTAAACCATCCGACTTGATTCCCGAATTGCAAGGCAGATTTCCAATCCGTGTTGAATTGAAAAGTTTAACCGAAGAAGATTTTATTAAAATACTTACTCTTCCTGAAAATGCTCTGTTGAAACAATACGCCGCCCTTCTGCAAACCGAAGGTGTAGCTGTTAAATTCAGAGAAGATGGAATTAAGGAAGTTGCAAAAACTGCCGCTGAAGTAAACGATCAAGTTGAAAATATCGGCGCGAGAAGACTTCATACAATTTTAACTACTCTGCTCGAAGATATTCTTTTTGATGTGCCCGATAAAATGCCTTCGGAAGAAGTTGAAATTACCGGGGAAATGGTTAATCAAAAACTTGACAAGATTGTAAAAAACCGGGATTTGAGTAAATACATTCTTTAGTATTCAGTACCGAGTATTTAGTAATTAGACCGGTTGTGTGAATTAATTTGTAAACCGTTCCGCCAAAATAATGTCGGACAAGTGAAACGGTTTCATTTTGTTTTTTTATTTATTAACCCACGGCTTAAGCCGTGGGTTAATAAAAGCGAGTTTCATTTTGTGAACTGTTTCAACAGTTTCAGTGCTTTGATTTTTTAATTCACACAATGGGTTAATTAGATAAAAATTGTAAGCCGGCTTTTTTGTTTATCATATCTATTACTAAAAACTATCACTCCTTTATTTCGAAAATTTTTTCTGCGTATTTATATTTCTTTTCCTCAATCCATTGAAAGATAGTAGGCAGAACAACTAATGTTAGCATTGTTGATGTAATCAATCCGCCGATAACAACAGTTGCTAATGGTCTTTGAACTTCTGCACCGGCAGAAGTAGAAAGTGCCATTGGAATAAAACCGATGCTTGCAACTAATGCTGTTGTAATAACCGGGCGCAAACGAATTTCCGATCCCTTCAACACGGCATCACGGATACTCATTCCTTCTTTAATAAGCGTATTGTAATAAGTCAGCATTACAACGCCGTTGAGCACTGCAACACCGAAGAGCGCGATAAAACCAACGCCGGCAGAAATCGAGAACGGCATATCTCTCAGCCACAACGCTATTACGCCGCCAACAATTGCAAAGGGAATTCCGCTAAAAATTATTAATGCCTGGCGGACTGACTTAACCGAAGCAAACAGCAATAGAAAGATCAATCCGAGAGATATCGGGACAACAACTGTTAAACGCTCGCTTGCGCGTTCAAGATTTTCAAACTCTCCGCCGTATTTAATCTCGTAACCTACCGGCATAGATATTTTTTGGTTTATCTTTTCTTTCAATTCTTCTACAAAACTTTGAATGTCTCTATCGCGGACATTGCTTTCCGTAACAAGCATTCTTCTTCCAGCAGAGTGAGAAATTTCTGCCGGACCTTCGATCATCATGAAATCCGAAACATCACCGAGCCGCACCATTGAATTATTCAAAGTGGGCACGAGGAGATTTTTAACAACTTCGATATCATCGCGTGATTTTTGATTCAATTTAACAACAAGATCAAATTGTTTTTCGCCTTCGTAGATTTTGCCGACTTGCGTTCCGGCAAGTGCAGTTTCAATCAGAATATTCACATCGGAAACATTGATGCCGAGACGCGAAATCTTTTCACGATCAATCACTATACGAAGCTGAGGCAATCCTTCTATCTGCTGGGAACGTACATCAGCAGAACCTTCAATCTGCTGCATCAACTTCTCAACATCATTTCCTATCCGTGCAAGAGTATCTAAATTTTCTCCAAAAATTTTCACTCCGACATCGGATCGAACCCCGGCAATCAATTCATTAAAGCGCATTTCAATCGGCTGGGAAAACCCGCCGCCGATTCCGGGAATTCTGTTCATCACCTCCGTCATCTCTATGATCATTTCATCTTTTGTCTTTGCAGTAACCCATTCATCGCGCGGTTTCATTTTAATGTAAACATCGCTTTGATGAATGCTCATCGGATCGTTGGCAATTTCCGGTCTGCCGGTTTTGCTAACAACATTTATCACTTCGGGGATAGACCTCAGTTCTGCTTCAAGCATCTCCGCTGTGTGAATTGATTCGGTTAATGAGATGCTTGGAAGTCTGCGAAGCTCAATTAAAATATCTCCTTCATCGAGAGTCGGAATAAATTCTCCACCGAGACGGGTAAATAGAAAAACAGAACCAGCAAATACCAGGATCGAAGCACCTACAACGAGAGACTTTTTGTTTAATGCAATCAACAAAGTTTTCCGGTAAAAAGGTTTTAGAAATTTAATAACGGGACTTTCTTTCTCCGATACTTTTCCTTTCTTGAATGCAAACGTACTAACCACCGGAACGTATGTAAGCGTTAATAACAAAGCACCTATCAATGCAAACACAACTGTGTAAGCCATCGGTTTGAACATTTTGCCTTCTATTCCTTCCAGCGAGAGAATCGGCAGATAAACGATAATAATAATAGCAACTCCAAACACAATGGGACGCCCGACCTCGAAGAACGAGCTGAGCATTGTTTGATGGACGGTTTCAGCCGGATTGGTTGAGTGCTGTCTTTCGTGAAGTTTACGGATTGCATTTTCAATCAGCACAACAGCGCCGTCAACAATAATTCCAAAATCAATTGCACCGAGCGACATCAAGTTACCGGAGATTCCGGCAGTCTTCATCATAATAAAAGCAAACAACATCGAAAGCGGAATAACCGACGCAACAATAAAACCTCCGCGTAGATTCATCAACAAAAGAAAGAGAATAAGAATTACAAACAATCCGCCTTCGGAAAGATTTTTTATTACAGTATTTATTGTTCTATCCACAAGCTCGGTTCTTTCATAAAAGGGGACGATGCTGACTCCGGGTGGAAGCGTTCTCTGAATTTCTGCAACTCTTTCTTTCACTCGTTCCGTTACAATTCTTGCATTCCCGCCTTTGAGCATCATCGCTATTCCGCTTACAATTTCTGCTTTGCCGTTAACCGTAACAGCACCTTGACGAATTGCAGCGCTTTCTTCTACCTCTGCAATATCTTTGACAAAAATAGGAACGCCGTTATTTGATTTGACTATAATTTTTTCAATGTCGCTCATTGATCTTGCAATCCCTTCGCCAACAACAATATACTGTTCTTGTTTGTGTTCAATGAAGCCGCCCGGGGCGTTTGCATTGTTATTCGATACAGCTTCGATCACTTCCCGAAGCGACAAATCATACTTCAATAATTTTTGCGGATCAATCTGAACTTGATATTGTTTCAACTCTCCGCCGAATGTATTCACTTCGGCAAGCCCCGGCGTTCCGGCAAGCTGGCGTTTGATTATCCAATCTTGAATCGTGCGAAGTTCCATCGGCGTGTATCCTTCGCCAACAACTTCGTATTGATAAATATCTCCGAGCCCGGTTGTAATCGGACCGAGTTCCGGTTCGGAAAGTCCGGGCGGTAAATCTCCTTTCGCTTCTTGAAGTTTTTCAAACACAAGCTGCCGCCCGAAGTAAGTATCAACATTATCTTTGAAGATCACCGTTACGGCAGAAAGTCCGAACTTTGAAATAGAACGAACTTCTTCAATATCCGGCAGATTTTGCATAGCAACTTCAATTGGATAAGTAACGAGCCGCTCAATTTCTTGCGGAGCTAATGCCGGCGCCACTGTAAAGATTTGCACTTGGTTTGTGGTTATATCGGGCACCGCGTCAATCGGTAATTTTATTGCGGCAATAATACCGCCAATGATGAGTGCAATCACTCCAAGCATTACAAACAACCTCTGGCGTATTGAGAAAGAAATTATCTTGTTTATCATTATTCTTCCTCCGTAAATGTTTCTTTTGCCAATTCCGATTTAAGATAAAACGTTCCGCGGGTTACAACTTTATCTCCGGTTTTCAATCCTTTTAAGATTTCCGTGAACTCTTTTGTTTCTTTTCCAATTACGATTTCTCTTTTTTGAAAAGTTGTGTCATTCACGGCAACAAAAACATACGAACCGTTCTTTTCTTTCATCACGGCGTTGGAATTAATTTTAGGATTATTACCGCCGAGCGTTAAATTGATTTTTACCGAGACGAACATTTCGGGTTTTAATTTTGCATTCGAGTTATTAACATCGAACCGCGCTTTGATTGTCCGCGATGAAGGTTCTACAACATCATAGATTCTCGTTAGCCTCGCTTTATAAATTTCATCGGGATAGGAAGAAGCGGTTATTTCGCCGGTCATTCCTTCTTTAACAAACGGAAGATCTTTTTCGAATATATCCGCGAGCACCCAAAGATTATAAATATTAGCCAGCACAAAAAAATCTTTTCCGACATCAACAAATTCGCCGAGCCGCGCTTCACCGCTTATAAGTGTTCCGTCAAAAGGTGCTCGTACCGGAATAACCGAATACGGCGTGTGCGTATCTGCAAGCTGGTTGATCTCGTTTTCGGTCAATCCGATTACCTCCAATTTTTTCTTAGCCGATTCATAAATTGATTTTGCCGTACCGTAATCCTGATCGCTTGACCGGGTTCTTTTGAACCGCTCTTCTGCCTGAATAAACTCTGATTGCATTGCAATGAAATCCTGACTGTAAAGTTCAAGTATTGTCTGTCCCTTTTTAACGCGGTCTGAAACAACAGAATAAACTTTTTCGATTCTTCCTTTAACACGAGAAGTGATGTGAGCCGTAAACGCTTCGTTAAGCGCAACGCGTCCCGGCAGAACAATTGGACCTTCGACTTCTTTTACGTCAACTACTTGAGCTGCTAAATCTATGTGTGTTAATTGATGTAAAGTAAGAACTATTTCATCTTTTTTATTGCTGTGCAATCTCTCCGGATACTCAACAGTTTCATCCTTGCCGTTCTTTTCGTCTCCGCAGCTAATGAGAAGCGTAGAAAAAATTATCAGCATTAATACATTTATTTTTTTGAACATATAAACTCCTTATGAAAAATCATTTTTGATTTATGATTTCTATTGTTTATCAAATACTTCGCCGGAGACTTCAAGTTCGGTCAATGCAGCCAGGCAGTTAAAAACCGTTTTTGCGTATTCAACTTTTGTTGCGCGGTATGTCCGGTAGATATCAAAAAGATTGAGAACATCAATTTGTGAATTTTGATATGCGGTTATACCGGCTTTCAGTTCGTCATCCAAATCTTTAAGAAGAGACAAATCAAACAACCGCAATTGCTCTTCAGCAAATGAAAGGTTGGAGTATGCAATAAGAATACTCTGTACGACTTTTGTTTTAGCATAGTGCAATTGAATGTTTGAGATGGAAAGATTTGCTTCTGCTTCTTGAACATCTCCACGGACTCCGCTTGAGTAAAACATCGGGAGCGAAATACCGAGATTCAAACCCAAATATTTATCAAATCTTTTTTCCGGTAAAGTTTGACGATTTTGAAACGCTAACCCGAAATTAAAATCGGGAAGCGAACCTTTCTCTGCCAAAGAAAGAAACGTTTTACTCTTCTCTATTTGCAGCTCGTTAATCTTTAGATAACTGCTTTTTGCAGAGTAATGAATAACGATTGAATCTTTCTTTGTTTCGAAATAATTGTAACTGAGCGAATCGCTTAATTCAATTTCGTAATCCGATTCTTTACCGAGAAGAATTTTTAGTTCGGCTGTAATCCGCTGGTAATCCCGATTAGCATCAAACAACTCATTTCTTAATCTTGCCGATTCAACTTTTGCACGGAGAACATCGAGGTAACTGCTCGTTCCGGCTTGATAACGGTCGGTTACCTGGGCAAGAAAATCATTCAGAAGAGTAATGTTTGATTCAATGCTTTGTATGATTTGCTTGGAAAGTAATCCGCTGTAGTAAATTTTTTTTACGCTCGCAACGGTAAAACTTTTCACGCGTTCAAAATTTAATTCTGCAATTGTCTTTTGAAGTTCTGCCGATTGAATTCTCGTGCCGCGTTTTCCGAAAAATTCCAGCGGCTGGGAAAAACTGAGATCGAGTTCACCGGCATCGCCAAATGTAAAACCGCCCGGAATTTCATTCACTGCAATAGAAAATTCGGCATTCGGTAACCTACCGGCTTGAAGTATTTTCCCGGCGGCTGCGTCAATTTCCTTTTTTGCTGAAATAACAGAGGGGTTTTCGTTCAATGAAATTTCTATTGCTTTATTTAAAGAAAGACTTTTCTCATCATTTTGCGTCTGTCCATTTGCTATACTAAATGAACCGAGCATTATGAACAAGAAGAAAAACTTATTCATACTGTCTCCATAAAATTTATTTAGGGAAATGCTGTCCTATCTTGTAGGCAGCAATTAAATTTGATAATTGCGGGATAGTCTTAGATCAGAAAAGAATTGTTGAAAAGAAAAATTTCTATTGTCTTTGGCGGTTTAAATAATTCTTCTGTGGAAGGATATAAATTAACAACGTCTTTGTTAAAAACAACATTGATGGAACCAACTGAAATGTCTTTGCTCGGATGGAGTTTTAGTCCGCGTGCAGAGTTGAAGCCGTGGTTTTGCGATGACACATTATCAATTATCTGGCAATAATCGTGATCT
>DYJK01000141.1 GCA_020723165.1 Melioribacter roseus
CTAAATTAAACCAGCGATTAACCGAACCTTTCTTTGCGACCTAATTAACCGCTCATAAGTACGTGCAATAAAAATTATAGATAGATAAAGCGCATATGATAATTGTTAGCACATTTGCTCAAGGCATTGTGGAAAGCACGCTAAAGTTATGACTTTTACTTTATAACAAATAAATAGTAATAAGTAATACTAACACAACAAATATTTGATGGATTAGATAGTTGCATTAAGCTTTCTGAAGAGGTGGTTTTATGTTGATTTCCAAAATCGAAATTAAAAATTTCCGTTCAATACGAGAAGCAACATTAAATTGTTCTGAACTAACTGCTTTACTTGGACGAAACGGAACTGGAAAATCGTCTTATTTACATGCTCTCGATTATTTTTATGATGTTTCTGCTTCGGTAAAAGACGAAGATTATTTTGATAAAGATACATCTTCCACAATAGAACTTAGAGTTACATTTTCAAACCTAAACGCCAAAGAGAAAGAAGAATTTAGTTCATATATACATAATGAAGGTCTGACAGTTACTAAAAGAATTTCATTTGAAGGAAATAAAAGTTCTCAGAAATATTATGCAGCCGCAAAACAAGTTTCGCAATTTTATCAAATTAGGACTATGCAAGGAAAAAGGGAAAAAGTTGCAGAATGGAATCAACTTGTAAATTCTGGGGCACTACCAGACTTGACAATTACTGTTAAGAAAGCTGATGATATTGATCTATTAATGATAGATTATGAAAATACACATCCCGACCTATGCGAACTCATTGAAAGAGAGGAACAATTTTTTGGACCAGCTTCTATTGGAGGAGGTAAATTAGATAAATTTACAAGGTTTGTTCTAGTCCCGGCTGTAAGAGATGCAACTGATGAAACAACTCAAAAGAGAGGCGCAATTTCGCTGTTAATTGATTTAATTGTTTTGCGAAAAGTAAATTCCAGAAGCGATATTCAAGAATTTAAACAAGAATTTGAAGAAAGGATTAGGCAATTATATAGTTCTCAGAATTTAAGTGAACTTTCAAACCTCGGCACATCATTAACTTCTATTCTTCAAAAATATTCCCCTGGAGCTGTATTAAATCTTAATTGGGGTGATGTAAAACCTCCAGAAATTCCTTTGCCCACTGCCATTGCCACTTTAATTGAAGATGATTTCGAGGGAGATATAAGTCGTAAAGGTCACGGATTGCAAAGAGCTTTAATTTTAACATTACTTCAACAATTAGCAATCACGGAAACACTAGCACAAAACAGCATAGATGAAACACGAAATGAATCTCTTGATCTCATTCTTGCAATTGAAGAACCTGAATTATTTCTACATCCTTCAAGGTGTCGTTATTTATCATCACTATTTGGGGAACTAAGTTCAACTAACGCATCTAATATTCAAAATCAGATTATTTATGCTACACATTCTCCCTACTTTGTTGACCTACATAGATTCAATCAAATACGATGTGTTAGAAAAGTAAGCTCGCCTGATTCTACTACCAAACAAAGTGTTGTTTCTAGTTTTTCATTAGAAGAAGCCGCTAATGAATTAGCTAGAGTTAGTAATGCGAATCCATCAGAATTCACGGCAGAGAGTTTCAAAGCAAGAGCTATCCCAGTTATGAATGTTATTGTCAATGAAGGATTTTTTGCAGACAAAATAGTTGTCGTTGAAGGAGTTAGCGAAGTTGGTATTTTATGGAAATTGCAAGAAGTGTTAAATCTAAAATGGGAAGAGAAAGGCATTGTAATTGTCCCAGCGAATGGCAAAAATAATATTGATAGACCAGTTGTAATTTTCAAAGGGCTCGGTATCCCAACGTATTTTATTTTTGATGGCGATGTTAAACATGCTAATGATGCAAAAAAGAAAAATGGAATTATTTTGAAGAATCATCGTTACTTAAATTTAGCTAATGAAACTGTAACAGATTTTCCTGAAACAAAAGTTGCAGCAACTTTCGCTGTATTTAAAGATGATATTGAAAAGACGATCGAGGAAATAATTGGAATTGATGTGTTTAATAGAATTCGTAGTAAAGTTGCAGACGATTTGTGTTATGAAAAGCCATCGCAAGCATTAAAAAATATAGTAGGTTCAGCTTATTTTGTTGAATTATCGTATAAAGATAACATTAGAATTGAATTATTGGAAAGCATCGTTAAACAAATTACTGAGATGTCATAGTGTTTTAATATAACATCTTTAATTTGCAAAAAGCTTCGGGTAATTCCCGAGTAGCTTGCCTCGTCCCAACAAATGTTGGGATGGGCTGATTGCATACAACGCTGTTAATGTATTTGATAAAAGGGGGTAAAATGTCAAAGGTAATTTTTATTTCCGTTTTATTATTTGCTGCATTTGTAGGTTGTCAAAAAAATAATGCTGTAGAACCTTTTAATTATGAAAGAGATACACCATTATGGCTAAAAGTAAAAATTGATAGTATGTCAACCAACCAGGAATACTTTGGCACAGAAGTTTATAGGTATGAGTGGAATGGAAAATTTGTTTACCATATCACTAGCATAATAAATTCTTGTATGTTCTGCGATGTATTTGATCAAAATGGTAATAAGATACAACTTACGAGTGAGGATGTGTTAGATTTTCAGCAGAATAAAAAAAATGAGGTTCTTGTTTGGAGGTGGACATAATAATTTCTCAGTTGTCAAGAACCATGAGTCTGTCCCAATACCGTCATTCCGAACCTGATTGCAGTTAGGCAAGTCTTGTTTCGGAATCTAATCCTTTGAAAAGGAATAATAATCAAGACTCTGAACCAAGTTCAGAGTGACAAAGACTAATTCCCGGGCAGTCTCCTATTTCTTGACGAATAGAAATTGAATAAACGGGGGAACAATCCAGCGCTGTTAATTGCCTATTTGTTTAATGAATTTGTCAATTGAATTTCGTTCAATATTTTATTAATCTTATGTAGAATTAAATACGGAACCTCTACCAATCGGTGTTCAAAAATTAACAGATGAAAATGGATATGGAATACGATCGGGTAATTATCGTGTTTTATACGAAGTAGATGATGCAAAAAAAAGTATCTTGATATACAGAATAAAACATAGGAAAGAAGCTTACCGGGGATAGCTTATCAACTAAAGTGTAAACTGCATTTTTTTGAACTTTCCTCCTTGGTTCTCTTGTTTATAGATAAAACAACAAGAGATTGAGATGAAAATAAAACACATAATAAATTTTGTATCGAGTATTTTAGTCTTGACTGCAACATCACTGCTAGCTTCGCAAAATCCCCCGAAAGGAACAAGCATGGGCAACAACATCAAAGATATTTCCGTAAAAGATATTGAAGGCAAAGAGATCAAGCTTTCAAATTATAAAGGGAAAGTTTTACTGATTGTGAACGTTGCAAGTAAATGCGGCTATACGCCGCAATATGAAGGTCTGCAACAAATGTATGAAAAGTATAAAGGCAAGGGTTTTGAAATACTTGCTTTCCCGTGTAATGATTTCGGTGGACAAGAACCCGGTACAAATGAGGAAATCAAAGATTTTTGTTCCACCAACTACAATGTTACGTTCAAACTTTTTGATAAAATAAAAGTAATTGGTAAAGATAAATCACCGCTCTACGAACTCCTTATAAACAACACAGACGATAGAGGCGATGTGAAATGGAATTTTGAAAAATTTTTGATTGATAAAGAGGGGAATATTGTCTCAAGGTTTAGAAGTAAAGTTAAACCGGAAAGTGAAGAAGTAACAAAAGCGATTGAAGGATTGCTTCCTCAGTAGATTTGTATAAATGGATCGCAATCTGCAGTTGCGGATTACGATCCCTATAAACAAATTACTCCTCAAACACTTCTATATCTTCTGTATACTTTTTTTTCAGCGGAGGTCTTTCGTACATAACAGCTAATTCTTTGTACAAACCGGCAAGTTTTTCATCAACTTGATCCCAGGTAAATCTCCATGTCCAATTTCCGCCGGGTCTGCCAGGGAAATTCATACGGGCTTCGTTGCCAAGGTTCAAAACATCTTGCATTGGTATTATTACAATATTAGAAACAGAAGCGTAGGCAGTATTTATCAATTCAAAAACAATATCGTGCCCGTGATAATTCAAATATTTTTCTGCCCATTGATAAACGCCCGAGTGCTTCCCTTTCTCCGATTCAAAAAATCCTCTCGTAGTTTCGTTATCATGTGAACCGGTATGTACTACGCAGTTCGGTATGTGATTGTGCGGCAAAAATCTTTTATCACCATCTTTGCCAAAACCGAATTGTAAAATTTTGATTCCGGGGAAGTTAAATTTGTCTCTCAGTTCAATTACAGAATCCGTTATCACGCCTAAATCTTCAGCAATGATTGGCAATTCGGGGAATTTACTTTTTAATATTGTAAACAATTTTTCACCGGGCGCTTTAATCCATTTACCATTGATTGCTGTTTCGGCACCTCCGGGAATACGCCAGTAAGCATCAAATCCACGGAAGTGATCTATTCTTATTATATCAATCATATTTAATAGCTTTGAAATTCTTTGCTGCCACCAAAGGAAATTATCTTTTTCCATTTCTTTCCATCTGTATAATGGATTTCCCCACAACTGTCCGGTAGCGCTGAAATAGTCAGGCGGAACACCGGCAACAAATTCGAGCGAACCGTCTTCAAGCACAGTGAATAATTCTTTGTTCGCCCAGAGGTCGGCACTATCATATGCAATAAAAATTGGAAGATCGCCGATTATTTTTATGCCATTCTCATTTGCATAATTTTTTACGGCAATCCATTGTTTATTAAAATAATATTGAACAAACTTTTGATATTTGATTTGGTCGCTTAATTTTTCTTTCCATTCCTTTACGGCATTCTTAGTCCTAAAGGCAATAGCTTTATCCCAATTTGTCCATTGTACTCCATTATGATATTCTTTAGCTGCCATAAACAACGCATAGTCTTCCAGCCAGTATTCATTTGCTTTACAAAATTCTTTACACTCTTCATCAATATTCTTTTTATCGTTCTTAAATTTTTCGAATGCTTTTCTTAGCAGCGATGTTTTATAATTTATTACCGATCCGAAATCAATATGGTGCGAATTATAATTAGGAGTATGTTCAATATCATTTTTTTCGAGTAATCCTTCTTTAAACAATAATTCCGGGCTTATTAAAAGAGGATTCCCGGCAAAAGCGGAAAAACATTGATATGGAGAATCACCGTAACTGGTGGGACCCAAAGGGAAGACTTGCCAGAGAGTTTGCCCGGCATGTTTAAGAAAATCTACAAAATGAAAAGCACTTGGTCCAAGATCACCAATACCAAATTTCCCCGGTAATGATGTTGGATGTAATAATATTCCGGCAGACCTTTCAATTTTCATTTAATCCTCAAGAATTTTGTTAGTAAAATCACTTTAATAAAATTAAAGAAAAAAACAATATTTTCTTTTAACAATTATTTCTTATTTTGCAAAGAGGGTTGCAGTTAAACAATTGAATAATTTTTTATTAATAGTTCAACTAATTGCTTTAAAAAAATTTTTTGGTTATGTTGAACTCCACACATCACCCAGTTCATAAAAAATGTTTATAAATAATTAACAAGTTTTATTCACCTAATCATCTTGTAAGATTGGAGAGTTAGATGAAGATTAATCGCTTATTCACTTCACCTGGCAGAGAGCCGTTTGATTCCATAGAGTTTACAAAAAGAACTTCCGAAATTAAAAATCCGGATGGTTCAATAGTCTTCAGAATGGAAGATGTAATTGTACCAACTGAATGGTCGCAAGTTGCAACAGATGTTATTGCACAAAAATATTTTCGTAAAGCCGGTGTACCAAAATTATTAACTAAAATAAATGAAAAGGGTGTTCCTAAATGGTTACAGCCCTCGGTTGCCGATCCTAAGTTAGATGAGTTACCGGAGAAAGATAGGTATTCATCGGAAACAGATGCCCGCCAAGTTTTTTACCGCCTTGCCGGTACATGGACTTACTGGGGCTGGAAAGCAAACTATTTTGACAGCGAAGAAGATGCAAAAGCATTCTATGATGAATTGGCTTACATGCTTGCAATGCAATTTGCTGCACCAAATTCTCCGCAATGGTTTAACACCGGTTTAAACTGGGCATATGGAATTAATGGCCCGGCACAAGGGCATTTTTATGTTGATTACCAAACCGGTAAATTAACTTCATCGGAAGATGCTTACACACATCCGCAGCCGCACGCTTGTTTTATTCAATCTGTAGGTGATGATCTTGTTAACGAAGGCGGCATCATGGATTTGTGGGTTCGCGAAGCCCGTCTATTTAAATATGGATCCGGAACCGGTACAAATTTTTCTAATGTACGCGGCGTGAACGAACCATTGAGCGGCGGAGGAAAATCATCCGGATTAATGTCGTTCCTGAAAATTGGTGATCGTTCTGCCGGCGCAATAAAATCGGGTGGTACGACACGTCGTGCTGCCAAAATGGTTACCCTCGATATCGATCATCCAGATATTGAAGAATATATCAATTGGAAAGTTACCGAAGAACAAAAAGTTGCTGCTTTAGTTGCTGGTTCAAAACTTTGTAATCAGCATCTAAATAATATTATTAAAGCTTGTTACGATGAGCATCCTGAAAACGACCGTTTTAATAAAAGAACAAATTTACGTTTAAGAAAAGCTGTCCTTGAGGCACGCAAAGCTCATGTGCCTGAAAATTATATTGAAAGGGTAATCAAACTTGCAAGACTTGGATTCAAATCAATCGAGTTCCCGGCTTATAACAGCGATTGGAATTCTGAAGCTTACGCAACCGTATCGGGACAAAATTCAAATAACTCGGTACGCGTTACCAATGAATTTATGCAAGCGGTTTTGAGTGATAGTGATTGGAATTTATTCTGGAGAGTTGAAAAAAATAAAGCAGCAAAAGATGGCAGAAAACCAAAATCGTGTAAGACTTTACCGGCGAAAAAACTTTGGGATGATATGTCGTATGCGGCATGGTCATGTGCCGATCCCGGTCTGCAATATGATACAACTATTAATGAATGGCATACTTGTTCGGCAAGCGGTCCTATCCGCGCTTCCAATCCATGCAGTGAATATATGTTTTTAGATGATACTGCTTGTAACTTGGCATCCCTAAACCTCGTAAAATTTTACAATGAAAACAGTGAAGAATTTAATATTGAAGCATATAGACACTCGACACGTCTTTGGACCATTGTTCTTGAAATTAGTGTGTTGATGGCTCAATATCCGAGCAGAGCAATAGCGCAAAAAAGTTATGAGTATCGAACACTTGGATTGGGTTACGCTAATCTCGGTTCCTTATTAATGATCCAGGGCATTCCCTATGATAGTAAAGAAGCTTATGCAATTTGCGGTGCTTTAACAGCAATCATGCATATGAGTTCTTATGCAGCTTCTGCAGAAATGGCTAAAGAACTTGGACCGTTTCCTAAGTTTAACGAAAATAAAGAATCGATGCTTCGTGTTATTAGGAATCATAAAAGGGCAGCACACAATGTTCCTAAAGAAGAATATGAAGGGCTCACGATTCACCCCATGGGGATTAGTCTGGAGTATTGTCCTTCTGATCTTTTAAAAGCAGCGAGAGAAGATGCTGACCGTGCACTTGAACTTGGAGAAGCTTATGGATTCCGTAATGCTCAAGTGACTGTTATAGCGCCAACCGGAACGATCGGGTTAGTTATGGATTGCGATACAACCGGTATCGAGCCCGATTTTGCTTTGGTTAAATTTAAAAAATTAGCCGGCGGTGGATACTTTAAAATTATCAATCAAACTATTCCACCGGCATTAAAAAAACTTGGGTACAACGTTGACCAGATAAAAGAAATAGTTAAGTATGCGAAAGGGTCCGGTTCATTGGTCGGTTGCCCTTACATTAATTATGAATCACTGAAAGCAAAAGGTTTTAATGATGAAGTGTTGAATAAAATTGAATCGATTCTTCCTTCGGTATTTGAATTAAGTTTTGCATTCAACAAATTTACTTTGGGTGAAAGATTCTTAAAAAATAATCTTGGTTTAACCGATGAACAGATTAACGATTTTGGATTCGATCTTTTAACCGAGCTCGGATTTACAAAAGATGAAATAGCTGTTGCAAATGATTATGTGTGCGGTACCATGACGGTTGAAGGCGCACCATTCCTTAAATATGAAGATTACCCGGTATTCGATTGTGCCAACAAGTGCGGTAAAAAAGGAACACGTTTCATTAAACCTGAAGCGCATATTTATATGATGGCTGCCGCTCAACCATTTATTTCCGGTGCCATTTCCAAAACCATCAACTTACCAAACAACGCAACAATTGAAGATATTAAGTTTGCTTACTACCAGGCATGGAAACTTGGATGCAAGGCAAATGCTTTGTATCGCGATGGTTCTAAACTTTCTCAACCTCTAAATACTATGACAGAGGAAGAAGTAGAAGAAATACTTGAAAAGAAAGAAGAGAACGATATTGTTAAAATAGCCGAGAGAATAATTCATAGGTACATTGCAAAAAGAAGAAGATTACCGGACCGCAGAACCGGCTACACACAGAAAGTTAAAATTAACGGGCAATCGGTTTACATCCGTACCGGTGAATATGAGAACGGGCAGTTAGGCGAAATATTTATTGATATGCATAAAGAAGGCGCCGCTTTCAGAAGTTTGCTTAACTGTTTCGCAATTTCTATTTCACTGGGTTTGCAGCACGGTGTACCGCTCGATGAGTTTGTAGATGCATTTGTATTTACGCGTTTCGAACCAAGCGGCGTTGTATCGGGACACAAGAGAATTAAAATGGCAACATCTGTAATAGATTATATATTCCGCGAACTTGCCGTAACATATCTTGGCAGAAATGATCTTTCACATGTTGAAGATGATGAATTGCCAACATTAGCCAAACCTGAATACCGTTCCGTAGCCGAACCGCCGGATTTTGAAAGCGAAGAAATCGTTAGCGAGCGTATGATTGAGCTGGATCATAATAGGAAGAATGATGATATGACTAACGAAAGCAGCATGCAGCAGAAGATTAAGATGATAACACTTAATGATCCGGTTGCAAAAGCACGTGAACGAGGCTATACCGGCGATATCTGTCCCGAATGCCAGAGCATGACGATGGTACGCAACGGTACTTGTTTGAAGTGTACAACTTGTGGTGCAACTACCGGGTGCAGCTAATAAAAAATGATTTTCGATTTAAGAA
>DYJK01000008.1 GCA_020723165.1 Melioribacter roseus
TGATTGTGTTTTTCTCAAGTGCTGGTCTTTTGTTAAGTCAAACTACCGGTAAAATTGCCGGTAAAGTGTACGATAAAAAAACTAAAGAAACGCTATTGGGCGTTAATGTTGTTCTTGTTGGAACTACTATGGGCTCGGCAACAAATATTGATGGTGAATATTACATAATTAACATTCCTCCGGGTCAATATGATCTTAAATTTTCGATGGTTGGTTATTCTCCGGCGCTATATAAAAACATCCAGGTTTCTGTTAACAGAACTACAACAATTGATGCCGAGATGGAACTTGAAGACATTGCATTATCGGAAGTCGTCGTTACTGTAAAAGCAGTTAATGAAAAGAAAGATCAAACAAGTTCAATCAACAACATATCGGCAGATCAAATTAAGTCTCTGCCGGTTGAAAGTATTTCCGATGTAATAGGTTTACAAGCCGGTGTTGTGCAAGGACATTTTAGAGGAGGCAGAAGCACAGAAGTTTCATACATGGTAGATGGAGTATCTGTCACTGATGGTTATTCTCGCGAAAACTTTAATGTGGATATAGAAACTGAAGCTGTTCAAGATATGGAGGTTATCACCGGAACGTTTAATGCCGAATATGGCCGTGCAATGAGCGGTGTTGTTAATATTGTTACCAAAGAAGGGTCCGATAAATTTCACGGCAGTTTTTCCAGCAGCCTTTCTAATTTCTTGACCACTCATGATGATGTTTTTATTGGATTAAAACCCGGAGACGTTTCAAGAAACCAGGATTATAAAGTTCAATTAGAGGGACCTATCTATAATAATTACATTACTTTTTTTGCTAATGCAAGATATCAAGACAATAAAGGTCATCTTAACAGCATAAGAAGATTTAATGTGGATGACTATTCGGACTTTTCTCATTCAGATATTAATAATGGTGTTCACACAGAGTGGGATGCAGTATTTGGCAATGATACTTATTACTCAGAGCATACCGGCGATAACGCATATGTATCGATGAACACGCACATGGAATATTCTCTTATCGGTAAACTTACTTTCAGACCTTTACCAGATATAAAATTTTCTTTAATGTATACAAAAAATTATGGCGAGAACCAGTATTATTCTCACGTACTAAAATACAGACCGGATGGAAGACGAACTTATTATGATAAAACAGATTTTTTCCTCGCACAGTTTAACCATGTAATTTCTAACAGTATGTTTCATGATCTAAAGATTTCTTATAAACAAGTTCTCTATGAAAACTATCTGTATAAAGATCCTTTCGACACGAGATATGTAGCAGATAATTATGGAAAAAGTGTCGGTGGTTTTATAACCGGCGGTCAGGATAAAGGTTACAATAGTGTTGAATTAAATGATCTTAATCTAAAGTACGATATTACATGGCAGTTAAGCACACACCATTCTTTAAAAGCCGGTTTTGATTATACCAAACACGATTTAACAAAAACAACAGTAGTTGTTAGAGATATTAAGTATGGAACAGCCGAACAAGAAGAATTTTATTTTGATCCTGAATTAAACAAGATTGTTTTCAATCCATACGAACCCGAGATACTTCAATATGCTGTTTCATCTGACAACTACAATAAAAAGCCGTATGAGTACTCGGCTTATTTCCAGGATAAAATGGAATATGATGAGTTAGTTATCAATGCCGGTGTGCGTTACGATTATTTTAATTCCAACACTGTATATCCGTCGCAATTAAGAAATCCGGGTAACCAGTTAAGCTACCCTGAGTATCCCGAACGTATGTCTGTTTATCCAATGACAAAAGCACAAACTCAATTCAGTCCGCGCTTTGGACTTTCTTATACTCTTGGAGAAACAGCGGTTCTGCATTTTAGTTACGGCCATTTTTTCCAGATGCCGCCGCTATATGCATTATATCAAAACAGCAGATTCTTGATTCCTTCCGGTAACTTCGAAACTATTCTTGGCAATCCGAATCTTAAACCTGAAAAAACTGTTCAGTACGAAATGGGTATCTGGCAAGAGCTACAAGAAAATTTAGGTCTTGAGGTATCGGTCTTCTACAGAGATATTTATGAATTACAAACAGCAATTGTAATCACTACTTATAACCAGGTTAAGTATGGTTACTACAGCAACAAAGATTATGGTAATGTTAAAGGAATGGAATTGAAACTAGATTATTCGGACGGACCTTTATCAATATTCGCAAACTACACACTTCAATTTACAAGAGGTATTGCAGATAATCCTCAATCGACATTTACAAGAGCCGGGGAGAATTTAGATGAAATTTCAAAATTGATTGCTCTTGAGTGGGATCAAAGACATACAATGAATTTAAGCGTTGATTATACCGGCGAGAATTACGGATTAAATTTAATCGGTACATTAAATTCCGGTTTAGCTTATACATATAAACCTATTTCCGAAAGTCCATTATCAAAGCAAACACTTTTCCCGAACAATCAACATAGGCCAACTACTTTCGATCTTTCATTTAAAGGGCATTACGATTTAACTCTTTTAGATAACATTAAAATGAGATTGTTCTTATCTATATATAATCTTCTCGATCGGCTAAACGAAACAAGTGTTAATGAAACAACCGGAAGAGCATATACAGCAATCATAAGACCGACTGAAGTATCAACATTCAAGAGTAACTTTAATGATGTATATGATATTTCCGAGGATCCTTCAATGTATGCTGCGCCGCGTGAAGTTAAGATCGGTATCGGGATTGTTTTTTAATCAACATGAATGAGAATTTTTTTCAAAGGTTTATTTATGAAAACTAAGATTTCATTTTTAATAGTATTAATGGTTGCGCTGAGCTTTACAAATTCATTAGCTCAAAAACCATACAGAGTAGGTACAACAGCCGCTAATTTTTTAGAGATTGGTTACGGAAGCATTGCCAACGCTACCGGAGATGCACATGTTGCTGTTATAAACGGCGATCTGACTTCTATTTATTGGAACCCGGCGAGTCTTGGTTACCGTAATCAAAATGAAGCTTACGTTTCTGTGCTTCCGTGGTTTGCCGGTATTGATATTTCTTCTGCCGGATTTGCCTACATACACCCTACACTTGGTTCATTTGCCGGCAGTTTAATAATGATGAATTACGGAGCTGAAGACGTAACAACAGTTTCAAATCCTGAAGGTACCGGTGAAAAATATGATGGAATGGATTTTTGCGTGAGCTTTTCTTACGGAAAAAAATTAGTCGATTGGTTCTCTTTTGGGTTTTCGGCAAAATATATCAACTCGCAAATATGGCATGAATCGGCAAGCGCTGTTGCAATTGATCTTGGTGCTATTGTTAATACCAAATTTTTTGTCTGGACAGATATTCCAGGTGATGGTTTAAATATTGGCATGTCAATTTCGAATTACGGTACACGTTTGACTTATGACGGAATTGATCTTAAACAATCTGTTGATATCGAACCGGATGAAAATGGTAACTATGCAAATATTCCAACAAGATATGAATTAGATGAATGGGAATTGCCACTTCTCTTCCGGCTTGGCGTTTCGTTCTATCCTTATAAATCAGATATCCATTCTTTACTTTTTGTCGTAGATGCAATTCATCCGAATAACAACAGCGAATCTTTGAATGTTGGCTGCCAGTATTCTTTAACAATTCCAACATACGGACAAGTTTTTATACGTGGTGGATATAAAGGATTATTCATGGATGAATCGCAATACGGATTGTCATTAGGATTCGGTGTTTTAGTGAATATGTTCGGTAACCAATCGTTAAAATTTGATTATGCTTATAGAAATCATGAAGTGTTTGGTGCGATCAATTCCTATTCAATCGGTTATTCATTTTAATTATATGAAGGTGTGAAGTTAGGAGAATTAAATATGAAAAATTTTGTATTAGCTGCTTTGTTATTTATAATATTGGATGTAACAGCGTTTGCACAAGGTAGAATTTATGATGGCCCGGATGATCCGGCTGGCGATAAAGCTGAAGAGCGTGTAGGTTATATGACCGGTAATAGAGTTCTGCTTCAATTTAGAAATACAACTGAATTAAGTGATTGCTGCGGATTAGGATATGAAGTTTCGAAGTGGCCCAATAATTACAACGGAACAAAGATGCACGATGGAATTGCTACTTTAATCGGTTCGAGAGTTTTTCTTGAGAACGATACAATTCCGGTTACAAGCGGTTACCAGGGTAGAACTGATCTTGATACTTTATACTATATTCAAAGCAGCTATAGAGAACACATGGATAAAGATCCAACCTTAACAATTGAGTATGGACTTTACCCGGTGAAGGGATATTTTAATGAATTGAGTGAAACACCGGCAATGAGCAATCTTCCCGAATCATGGCCAATTAACGGATGGCCGGCAAATGGAAATAACAAATGGCCCGGTGAATGGAATGGTAGATTTGGCCGTGGTGTTATTAAGTCAGACCTTGAATGTTTCTTCGTTGCAAATGATGCGCAAGATCAAGAATACCTTGAAAGCGGAAATACTGTTCGTTACTATCCACGACCCTCATTAAAGATTGGTCACAAAGATCCTAACGTTACGATTCAAAAAGGAAAACCATGGGGCGGTATTGGAATCAGAATTGAAACAAGAGGATTCCAATGGAGTAATCCTTCTGCCAACGATGCTATTTTTTGGGAACATACAATTGCAAATATATCAGATTACGATTTACCCGAAATGGTTTTTGGTTTCTGGATGGATAATGCTGTTGGCGGAGAAGAAGGTGTTGGCGATGATCTTGCTTACTACAATAAAGAATTGAATATGGCTTATTCATGGGATATTGATTTTGTTCCAGTTGGCGGTGGTAAAGCCCCGGGTCTTTTAGGATTTGCATATTTAGAAAGTCCCGGTTTACCGTTCGATGGTATTGATAATGATAATGACGGAATTACTGATGAGAAGAGAGATAATGTTGCTGTAACAAAAGTTGGAGCTACAGATGGTATAACCGACATCCAGAAATTTCTTGATTATTATCACTTAACACAAGATGATCTAAAAGAACATTGGGATGCTGATGAAGATCAGGATTGGGAAGACGGAATTGATGCGAATGGAAATGGTGTGTACGATAATAATGAAACTGCCGGTGATGATGTCGGTCTCGATGGTGTAGGCCCCGGGGATCTTAACTACACCGGACCGGATGCAGATGGAACAGAGTGTAATCATAAACCTGATTTTCAAGAAGGTATCGGCTCGGAACCAAATTTTGCATCGACCGATATTAGTGAATCCGACATGCTTGGTTTAACCTCTTTCCATTATACGACCGACATAGATCGGTTAGCAATTATTAGAACAGACGAAAGCTTATTCAAATATATGTCGGATGAATTATTTCATGATTTCCAGGATCAGCCGCTGAACTTTATGGAATTTTTTGCGTCCGGTATATTCCCGTTATACAGAGGCAGAACCGAGCGTGTATCTATGGCTGAGGTTCATTCTTATGATCCGCTTTCCGGTTTAATGAATGATACACATGATGCCCCGGCACTTTTTAGGTTGAAAGAAGTTGTTCAAGTTATTTATGAAACCGATTATCGATTTGCGCAACCGCCTTTAATGCCTACCTTGAAAGCTACGCCGGCAAACGGAAAAATAATTTTAACATGGGATGATGTTGCCGATAAACTTACACGGGATGAATTTGTTAATAATAAAAATGATTTTGAAGGTTACAAGCTGTATAAAGCTACTGATAAAAAAATGTCCGATGCGGAATTGATTACAGATGGTTATGGAAATCCAACGTTAAGGAAACCAATTTTTCAATGTGACAAAATTGACAACATCACCGGGTTCGCAGATTTTGGAGAGATCAATGGTGTAGAATATTACTTAGGAGATGATTCCGGCATACAGCATTATTTTGTTGATGAAGATGTTGAGAACGGCAGAACATATTATTATGTGCTCGTAGCTTACGATTATGGTTTGCCGGATGTTGGTGATGGTATTAGTCCGTCAGAAAATAGTTTTGTAATCCGGCTTGATGAAGCAGAAGAAGTTGTAGAGATAAGCAAGAATGTTGCAATAGTTAAACCTCACCAATTAGCTGCCGGGTACGTTGAACCGAATATAAGTATGAATGACGATGTTGAGAGACTCGGTGATGGTGAATTTATTCCTAAAATAATTGTCCCGGATGAAATAAAACCTAACCACACTTACCAGGTTTATTTTGATGTTGATACTGTCACTTATTTACGATTGACACAACAATTAAGAAGCGATGCCGACTTGCTGTTTGTAAACAACGGCTTTAGAGTCTATGATGTAACAGACGGAAATAAATTAGTCTATTCGGAAAGTGGTACAGATTATTCAGGTGAAAATATTAAGAACGATAAATTTTCTTCACCCGGCGGATTGACTTATGATTATAAACGGCTCAACACAACTTTGGTAACATCCGGTATGTTTGAGGGAATTCAGTTAGTGTTGGAAAATGCGATGAATATTGCAACCCCCGATCAGCAGAATACCGGCTGGGTAACCGGGAGTTCGCCGATAAATGTAAACATCAGTTCAACAGAAGGGATATTCTTCCCCTGGCAGTATAATATTGTTTTTACTAGTGATAATAATTCATACACAACAAAAACAAATTCAACAAGCAGAGTAAAAGATACTGATAATAACTCGTTAGGCCCGGCACAAATTCTTCTAAATCAGGGTTTCAACTTTTATGTTATAAATAAATCTTTAACAGATGATAATGACGAACCTCTTAAACTTGATATAATAGTTTATGATAAAAATCAGAATGGCACTTTTGAATATGCTTCCGATGAAGTGTTGGTCGGTTATTCGGTTATTTCCGGGTCAAAAACATATTGGGCCGGTACGGTGTTCGGTATTGATTTTAGTACAGCTTACACTGAAGGTACTATGCCGGCAAACGGGAATGTGTACCAGGTAGATTTCAAACGTCCGTTTACGGCAACAGATTATTTCGAGTTTACTGTGATGCCTGAAGTTGAAGTAGACACCGATAAATTAAAAAATGATATGAATAACATAAAAGTTGTTCCTAATCCTTATGTAATGACAAATACTTTAGAAGGTGCTGTTGCTAATTACCAGTTGAATCAAAAAAGACAATTGATGTTTACAAACATACCGGCGGATTGTGTTATTAAAATATTTACTGTTAGTGGAATACTCATTGACGAAATAGTAGTAAATAACTCAACCAGCAGCCGTACAACTGATTGGGATCTAAATTCAGGTTCAAACGGAACTGCTTTCTGGAATCTGAAAACACGAGAAGGATTAGATGTTGCATCGGGATATTATATATATCATGTTAAATCTAATCTAACCGGGGAAGAAAAAATCGGGAAGTTTGCAATAATTAAATGATTATCCCGTTTAACATTTAAACTAAACTTGTGAATAATGTTTGAAAGAAAAAAACATATAGTCAAATTATTCAACACATTCTCTCTTTTCTCCGTAATATTTTTTTTGGGCTTTACACAAAACAGCGATGAAACCATCATTGCAAGAGTAGGGGATAAGACCATTTCTCTTAACGAATTTATACGCAGAGCGGAATATACAGTTAGACCGGTTTATTGTAGAAACAATACTAATCTCGATAAAAAGATTATTCTAAATTCTCTTATCGCAGAAAAACTTTTAGCTTTAACAGCCGGAGCTGATAATTCATTTATAACTAAAAGCGAAGTAGAAACTTTTCTTCTCGGTAGAAAAGAACAATCCATGAGATTGTTTCTCTATAATGATGAAGTAAAAAGTAAAATACGGTTAGATAGTACAAAGATTTATAACATGTTGAAATATGTAGGACGCAAGTACCAAGTATCCTATGTAAACTTGCAAGATACACTGGTGGTTAAACAGCTAGAAGAAGAGGTGATTAAGAATAAATTCAATTTTGAGAAGATCCTTACTGAAAACTACAATCTAAAAGAAATTCCCCAAAAGAAAGTTGCGTGGAGTAATCTTGAACATCCCGTAATCCTGGACGTGTTGTTTACTAAGGATTATACAAAGGACGAAGTAATCGGACCTATTAAAGTTGATACCGGCCAATTTATGTTTATCAAAATTAACGGATGGATTGATTCACCGGCTTTAACAGAGATGAAAACTCAAGAGAGATTTAATATTGTAAAAGATGTTTATGAACAGATTCAGGGAAAAGAAATTTTTGAAAACTACATCAAACATGTAATGCACGGAAAAGAACTTGTATTTAATAAAGAAAAATTCTTCGCTTTAGCCGATATAGTGGGACCTATTTATATGCAGAGTCAGAATGAAAAAGAGGAATTATTTAAGAAAGGTGTGTGGAATTATAAAAATGAAGAAATGAAATATGAAAGTGTTAAACCAGGCCTGGATGAAATTAAAAATGAAACTCTATTTACAATCGATAACCAATCATGGACGGTAGAAAAATTTTTAGCGGAAACAAGAAGGCATCCCCTGGTTTTCCGTGAGAAAAGTTTTTCAAAAACTGATTTTGGATTTCAATACCAGCTTGCGATTCTTGATATGGTGCGAGATTTTTACCTAACAAACGAAGCTTACTCCCGTGCATATGATAAATTACCTGAAGTTACACGTGACTATCAAATGTGGAAAGATAATGTGAATGCTCTTAATGAAAAGCACAAGATATTAAAGGAAAAAAATCAAGATTCTTTGTATTTAGAAAATTACCTCGCTGTTGTCGAGCAGACTTTTAATCCATTAATTGATTCATTGCAAAAAAAATACTCTAATCGGATATTTATCAACGTTGAAGCATTTAATAAAATTAAACTGACTAATATTAATATGGCTGCAACATATTCTAGTAGTCCGTTTCCACAAGTTGTGCCAGGTTTCCCGATAATTACTACGGATAACAAATTAGATTATGGGGGGCCAATTAAATAATGTTATCCTCCAGTCATCCTAAATATTAGTTGTGTAATGAACAATTTAAGAAGAACAAGGTACTTTAAAATGAATTTATATTGTAAAAAGAACACTAAGTCCAGTAATCATAAATCCATTATTTCTTAATTAACATATTCATTAAATAGGAGGTACTATGAAAAGCAAGATTCTACTAATCGCAATGTTCATATCCATACCTATATTGTTGAGCGCTCAAACTTATATTGATCCAGGTCTTAATGTAGAGGCAAAAGTTTTTGCGTACAAATTAAATAATACGCCAACAATAGATGGGTTGAGCACAGAATGGGAAAACATCCCATGGCAAAAATTATATTTTTTAGATAAGGATTATAACAGCGATGGATTAGCTGATCCAATACCATCAAGATATGATTTTGAAGGTAAATACAAAGCAGCTTGGGTCGCCGGTACTAATGTCCTTTATATGCTTGTTAATTTGAAAGACGACAGATTCCATAATCCTGATAGTGTTAACTGGTATAATATTGATGGAATGGAAATTCGTATTGATCCGTTCGATTCTGAAGCTGCCGGTGAACCATCATCTTCCGGTACTGCTTTTAATATCGGCTTTACTATTGGCGAAAACAATGCTTCCGGTGTTGAGGGACCTACATTCAATTATACCGCAGCATGGAATGTAAACTCTAATTCTTTCCCTAAAGAAGCTACTTTAGAAGTTGCCATTGTTCTTCCTCAGTCTGTAATACCGGTTGAAAATTATATTATGGGTTTCATGCTTTATCTGAGTGATAATGATGATCTTCAGGATAATTCGCCAAAAGATAAAGATGCAGTATTAGCCCCGTGGCCACAACGTTATTACGGTGCAACTCAAACAAAAATTGGAATCGATGGCACATGGGAAAATATTTATTACTGGGGTAATATCGAATGTATATCTTTGAATGTGATCAATGTTGCATCAGGCGGTTCGATCCAAACAGCAGTCAACACAGCAACAGAAGGAAGCATCATAAAAATTGCAGCCGGCACATTCACGGAAAATATTGTAATCGATAAACCGTACATCCAGTTAGTAGGAATACTTACAGAAACAGATACGACCAAATTATTACCAGCCGATGCAAATCAACCGGTAATAAAAATATCAAACGATGATGTAGCTCCCGGAGTAAGAATCCAGAATATTGGATTTTTTGGATGGAGCAGCGGACAAGGCGGAGAGGTAGTATATGGTAACAAAGGAATCGAGATCGGCTCTGCATTAACAGAAGTAGTGGGTAATTATTTCACTGGATTTGAAAGACCGATAATAAAGAGTGATGTTGATGATACAAAGGCATATGCCCAGGTTTTCGAGGATAACCATTTATACAAATGTAAAGGAGGAATCAACTTCAACACACCAAATACAATAATGCGGTATAATGTAGTAGAAGAAAACACCGGCGGTTATGGATTGGAATCGAAAGGACTGCTAGCTGAAAATGCAGTTGATATCGGGTACAACACAGTATTCAATCATCACGGAGAATGTGCAGTAGGTTATGGAGGATCGGGAGTATTCACTGTACACCATAACATGTTTGTTAGAAGTGAGCAATTATACGGATCAGGCGATACAAGCGGAGATGACGGAATCGAAAATCAAGATGCCGGCGGATCAACAGATTATATCTATAATAATACAATTGTAGGTTGGAAGAGTGATGGAATGCAATTGGGCGGTTCATCAACCGGAACAAGCAAATACTACATTAGAAACAATTTGATAGCTCATTGTAAAGGAAAAGATTATGATATAAGAACGACCGGCTCGTATGATATTGATTACGGATTATCGTTCAACAATAACGGTGGAAATTTAATATCAACACTGGGAACTCATTCGGTAGTATCCGATCCATCATTCACAAATGAGTTTGAAGATGATTTCACGATATTATCTTCATCACCGGCTGTAGATGCTGGATTAGCAGAACCGTTCGGATTTAAAGTAATGTATTTAGATAACGGTTTGGATATCGGTGCTTATGAAACCGGAATAGTAGTATCGGTAGAGGAAGAGATTAATAGTGAGATACCAACCGGTTATGTACTCGGGCAGAATTACCCGAATCCATTTAACCCGGTAACGACTATTAATTTTAGCATACCGCAAAGTACAAAGGTAACGATGAGAGTGTATAATGTGTTAGGTCAATTGTTAGGAACATTGGTAGAAGGTGAGTTTGGAGCTGGAACATATAATGTAAAATTTGACGGAACAAAATTATCGAGTGGTGTATACTTCTATACTTTAGAGACTAATGACTTCACTTCTTCCAAAAAGATGATACTTGTTAAATAATCTTCTGGTGCCTCTCTATTTGGGAGGTATGTGCAGCGCATATCTCCCAAATATTAATCTTAAATAACTATGAATACATTTTTAAATATTCGCAGTTCTTTTTTAGTTGTCACTTTTATCTCATCTTTTATTATTGCCCAGGGAAATGGAATAACTATTAATGTAATGACTTATAACATTCAGCAAGGTAGTCATTATAATCCGCAGACAACGCCGCAAGCTGTTGCCGAGATTATTATTAAGAACGAAATCGATTTTTTAGGTTCGCAAGAACTGCATATAGACGGGGTAAAAAGTTTAAGTTCCTTATTACCAAATTATGAATGGTTTGGTGTAGGCAGAGACAATGGTAAAGAAGTTGGAGAAACCGGTTGTATCTTTTTTGATAGCAGCAAATATAAACTCCTGGAACAGTCAACTTTTTGGTTGTCAACAACACCGGATGTTATTGGAAGCAAAAGCTGGAATGCTGCTGATGTAAGAATTGTAACATGGGGAAAATTTCTTGTCGTCTCCGATTCAAGCATTGTTTATCTGTTCAATACTCATTATGATCATATAAGCAGTTTGGCGCGTTTAGAAAGTTCTAAACTGCTGTTAAAAAAAATTTATGAAATTGCCGGGATGAATCCGGTTATCGTCACCGGTGATTTTAATATGATAAGCAGTTCTCAAGAATACAATCTTCTTGTTGATGACTATTATAACTATCTGCATTTATACGATGCACAGTCTAAATCAGTAAATGGCAGTACCGGGCCGCCAGGTACATTTAATAATTTTACAACTAATTATCCTACAGAAAAAATCGATTTCATTTTTGTTAATCCATTTTTTGATGTTATTACACATGCTGTGTTAACAGATAAATATGATAACGGTGAATTTATTTCCGATCACTTCCCGGTTAGAACCCAGTTAAAATTGAAATACCCATCGGCACCAATCACACCGGAATTAATAACAGTCAGCGGTAACAATAAAGTTACACTCTACTGGAATTCCATTTCAGAAAAAGAAACCGTTGAAACGTTTACCGACTCAACGAATGATTTTCAAGGTTACAAACTTTATAAATCAAGAACACCAGGTATGGAAGATGCCGTTCTTGTTCCCGGGAAATGGGATATACCTTTATTAAGAGATCCGCTTTTCGAATGTGATTTAATTGATGATAAACAAGGTTACACAAATTATGGAATTGTGAACGGCTTCGGTTATTATCTTGGTGATAACAGCGGCATTCAACATTTTTATATAGATGAAGATGTTCAGAACGGACAAACATATTATTACGTTCTAATAGCTTATGATCATGGCATACCTGGTATGGCAGATGGTTTTCCACCAATGGAAACACCATTTATTCTTAATGTTAATGCTGATGGAAATATTTTAAACAAATCGTCAAATGTTGGTATTGCAAAACCGGAAGAACCAACGCAAGAAAAACCGGTACCGGGAGTTACTTTAGAAAATAATATTACCGGAGGTACCGGCACAGTAAGTGTTAAAATTATTGATCCGTTGAAGCTTAAAAATGGTAGATACAAAATTAAATTTGATGTTGATACACTTAATTATAATGCGGTTACAAATCCTAAGTACAGAAGTAATAGAGATATATATTTTGTTAACACCGGTATCAATGTAATTTCTATGAAAAATGATTCGGTGATCTACAAAGAAAATCGTTTGAGCTATTCAGCACGTAACCTGGTTTTAAATCCATACTTGAATTATTATTTTCTCAACACAACTGAACCGGTAACTACCGATGAGATCGATGGTTTCCAGGTTGTACTGGATGATCTTGTAGAGAGAGCAGAATTCGATACAGATAAATCGGGCTGGAAAACTGGAAACTCAAATATTCAGATTCTGCCTTCATCTAAAGAAGCATATTATTTCCCATGGAATTGTGAGATTCGTTTTGGTGAACAATATACTGGACGAACATCAACATTAAAATCGATCTATGATGCCAATGGTAATATTGTAGCTTACACACAATTACTTTTAAATCATACATTCGATTTCAGTGTTGTGAGCAAAGATTTCCCCGATGAAAAACTTGATCTGGTTGTGTATGACACAAACCTAAACGGTTTATTCGATTATGGTCAGGATAAAGTATTGGCCGGTTATTGTGTTCAGCTTGCAAATAAAGTTTATTGGGCCGGAACGGTCTTTTCCATCTCGTTTGAATATACAAGTGGAAATTTGCCGGTATCCGGGGATGTATATGAATTATTTTTTAAGAAACCGTTTTTAGATTCGGACGAAATTGTTTTTAGCGTTGATGATGATATTACTTCGGTTAGTCCGGGCAACGATCAAGAACTCATTACGGATTTTTCACTAAGTCAAAATTACCCGAACCCGTTTAATCCAACGACTACAATAAGGTACACAATACACACCCCCACCTTCGGTGTCACCTCTCGAGAGGGGAATCAAAAGGGTGTGTTCGTAACATTGAAGGTTTACGATATTCTCGGTAGAGAAGTAACAACTCTAGTCAATGATTTTCAGCAGCCCGGGAAATATTCAGTGCAATTTAATGTAAAGACGCGCCATCAGCCTCGACAAGGCGGAGGCTTGACGGGTGGCGCGTCTCTACCAAGCGGTGTTTACTTTTATACATTAAGAGTTAGTCCTTTGGGAAATACGGGGCGTGAATTTCAGAAAACAAAAAAAATGTTACTGTTAAAATGATCAGTAACGGGTGATACCCAAGAGATTAAAGTTTATGGGACAAATAAAAAAGTTACATACGATCCCTCACAAAAAATTGGTGTAGGTATATCAAAATCAAATTTGTAAAGATATCAGTATGGAAATTTCAGTGTACTTATTAACAGAATAACAATGGGGACAAAAGTAAAAAGGATAAAGTTATGAGAACCGTTTCATTATTTGCATCATGGGATCCAAAACCCGGTTTTGTATTAGGGCAAAAAGATATCGAAGGAAAGCTGACATATTTAGGAAGCAAAGTCTGGCGTAATCCTTACATTAAAATAGTTGAGAAAGAAGTACGTGATATAAAACCTTCCGAAGTTCTAATAGAAGTGAAAGCTTGCGGCATTTGCGGCAGCGATGTTCATATGCGTCAAGCCGATAAAGACGGGTACATTTATTATCCCGGACTTACTGCTTTCCCAAGCACACTGGGTCATGAATTTTCCGGGCAAGTAGTTGCAGCCGGTGAATTAGCAATTAATAAAAGAACAAATAAAAGATTCGAAATTGGTGAAGCGGTCTGTTCCGAAGAGATGATGTGGTGCAGCTGTTGCAGACCATGTTCCGATGGTTTTCCCAACCATTGTGAGAATCTTCAAGAGATCGGGTTTTCATGTGATGGCGCTTATGCAAAATATATAGTTGTCGATTCACGTTATCTATGGAGTATTGAAGGTCTCCGGAAAAAATACGGTGAAGAAAAAATGTGGCTTCTCGGAAGTTTGGTCGAACCAACCTCGGTTGCTTATAATGCTGTTATAGTTAGAGGCGGAGGAATATGTCCCGGTGAAAATGTCGTTGTACTTGGCGCCGGTCCGGTAGGAGCCGCTGCATGTGCAATTCTCAGTAAAGCCGGTGCCGCAAATGTTATCCTCTCTGAACCATCCGCATCTAGAAGAGAGATGGCTTTATCGATCGGCGCTACCCACGCAATCGATCCTACAAAAGTAAATGTTGCTGAAGCTGTTTTAGATATTACTAATGGTCACGGCGCAAAATTGATTCTTGAAGCTACCGGTCTACCAAGCGTTGTCTGGAAAGATGTTGAAAGAATTATCTGGGAAGGTAGAGCTGTTAATACAACCGTTGTTGTTGTTGCCCGTGCAGATGATCGTATTCCGGCTAATGGTGAAGTTTACCAGGTGAGAAGAGCAAATATTGTTGGAGCGCAAGGGCATTCGGGCCACGGAACGTTTCCTAATGTAATTAATTGTATATCATCGGGTATGGACGTATCACCGATGATTACTAAAAAAATTAAGCTTGATGAAGTTGAAAAAAATCTTGTGATGCTTCAAACCGACCGTGATGAAGTAAAAATAACTGTTACGGATTTTGAATAAATAAAAGTAGGAAGGAGAATAAAATGTCAAAATGGATAAAAGCAGATCGGGGAGATATTCTTTTCGAAGATACATCCGTAGGAAGATTGAAAAAGAAAATATGGGATGCTTCCGATGGAGAGATAGAAAAAATTTTAAGTGAATATGAAATTCCGTCATCATCGGAATTGGGAAAACCCGGTACATACATTCAGACTACTATACGTAAAAATGTAATAGAGAACCGAAAAAAGAACGATATACTTTTTATTCCAATCGGCTGCACGGAATTACACGGCATGCACACTGTTTCTGCATTGGATACTTTCATGGTAACGCAAATACTTGAAGGAGTAAGAAGGTTCACGGCAAAAAAGGGAAACCCGGTAAATCTAAGTTGGACGCCGCTCAATTTTGGCGGTCATCCGCATCACCATGTTGGAATGCCGGGCACAATTCACCTTGAAGATGAAGTTGTAAAAAAAATATTGATTGATGTGATGGTTGGTTTTTGGAATGACGGATTTAGAAAAATAATTTTGGTCAACAACCACGGGCATTCATGGCTTCTCGAAGCGGCTATCCAGGAATTACAAAAAACATGGAACCTACCGGGAATATTTAGAACAATTGATTGGCACAGAGCCGTTCGGGAATTTTTCCGTACTAAGGATAGAGGCGGTGATTGGGATGATGATTTCGTTCATGCAGATGAAGCCGAAACTTCTGTGCTGCTCTTATTAGCTAAAGAATTTGTTGAAATGAATTATGCTGAAGAGACAAAAGTTCCGCATTATTTACCGGAAGGACATTTTGATAAAGCTGTCGATCCGTTTGGAAGGCCTTCGCGATGGTCTGAAGGTCAAGGTCATTTTCCAACAGAGATTGGTTCTGTTCCAGAGGGTGTAGTTGGAAGACCAACAATAGGTACTGCTCAAAAAGCAAAGAGAACCATTGCGGCTATTCTTTCTTATTTAACTTTAGTTCATGATGAAATTTTTGAAGCATTCCCTTCGGGAAAAGTACCGCCGATAGAAAAAACAACGCTGAGAACGGAAAAAGAAATGGAACCATTCCTTAAAGAACCTTTTAGCGAAGGATGGCGGCCGGTTTATGCCATTAATAAAATGGGATTGTGATAATGAAATTAAGCATTGTTCTATCTACACAACCAACTTCATTTTCTGCTCTTGCATACAAAGGTGAAATCGAGAGCAACATAAAAAAAATTAAGGAGTTCGGTTACGATGGTGTTGAACTTGCTGTAAGAAATCCTGAAGAGTTAGATATTGAATTCATCGAATCCATTATTTTAAAAAATGACCTAATTGTTCCGGCTATCGGTACCGGGCAAGCTTTTGTAGAAGAAGGTTTATCATTTACTAATCCTGATCCTGGAATCAGGCAGAAAGCAGTAGGTAGAATAATCGATCAGGTACACCTTGCCAAAAAATTTAATGCAATGGTGATCATTGGTCTTATCAGGGGAGTTACAGCAAAGAATTATGATCGGGAGAAAGCAGAATCGGATTTGGTTGATGCTTTGAGAAGTTGCGCAGCTATCGACCAAGAAATAAAAATTTGTATCGAGCCGGTGAATAGGTATGAAACAAATTTAATTAACACTGCTGATGAATGTTTGAAAATAATTGAGAGGGTTGGTAAACCAAACGTAGGAATATTGTTAGATACGTTTCATATGAATATTGAGGAAGTATCGATTACAGAGAGTATTAAAAAAGCCGGCAATAAGTTATTCCATTGTCATGCAGCAGATTCAAACAGATGGAGTCCCGGCAAAGGGCATATTGATTTTGCATCTGTATTAAAAACACTCAAAGAAATTGGTTACAACGGATTTATATCGGTGGAGATATTACCGTTACCTTCTCCCGATTTAGCCGCAAAAGATTCTGTTGTATATCTCAAAAGTTTATTAGGTAAACAATAATCACAGATTCATTTAGTTGTAAACTATAACGCAAGCGAGGAGAAAAAATGAAAGCACTAGTTTATAAAAGTCTTGGGAAAATTCAGTTGGAAGAAAGACCGGTCCCCAAAATTAGTTCTGAAAACCAGGTACTGTTAAAAGTAATTGCGTATGGAATTTGCGGAACGGATGTGAAAATTTTGGAAGGAAAACACGCTGTTGGGAACAACAACATTTTGGGTCATGAGTTTGTTGGTACTGTGGTAGATAAAGGTTCGGGGGTTACAACATTAAATATTGGTGATCGTGCCGCTGTTGATAATAGTCTCCGCTGCGGACTATGTGAGCATTGTAGAACCGGTAACAGTAGCCAATGTGATTGGTTGAAAGATAAATCGATTGGAATTTTCCAGGATGGCGGCTATGCAGAATATTGTATTCTACCTGAAAACGCTTGCTACAAAGTACCGGATGAAATTGACGATATCACCGCTACACAAATTGAAACTTTAGGAACTGTGCTAAACGGGATGAATATAGTTCAGATGCAATGTTATGATTCGGTTGTAATATTAGGTTTTGGACCAATCGGTTATTTGTTTTCTGCACTTGCAAAGAATGTTGCGTCAAAAGTTATGGTAACGGAAATCGATGAATTTAGAAGAGGGGTAGCAAAGCAGCTTGGTGTGCCCGTTTTTGATCCCAACTCGGTTGATCTTGAAAAAGAAGTTATGAAATTTACAAATGGTAAAGGGGCCGATATTGTGATTGATGCATGCGGAAGCCAATTAGAAAATGCGATTAAATATGTAGCACCTGGTGGAAAAATTTTAGCGTTTGGAATGGACAGCAGCATCAAAGCTACGATTACACCAAATACAATTACTAGGAAGGCAATTAAAATTCTCGGTTCTTACATCGGGCAGAATACTTGTTTACCGGCTATTAAAATTTACCAGGCAAAAAAAATTGATATGAAACCTTTCTTTACCGAGGTGATAAAATTAGAAAATGGTGTCTCGGCTTTTGGTAAACTTGGGCTCGATCTTGGAACCCTAAATCATATTCCTAAAAAAGCGATGAAGATTGTAATTCAACCATAAAAAATTGCTCTGTACGATTAGTTTCTCCAAATACAATAATTTAGATTTACAGAGGTGGAATTGAAATTTTACTATTTGGGTAACATATAATGAAAACAAGAATATTAACTGCTTCGCTGTTTCTTCTTACATATACAATTGTTATCCTAGGTCAACAAACAGTAAATAAAAATTTTATCCCGGTTTTACCTACAGATACAAAAAATGAAATAATAAGCAAAGCTGCTAATATTATTCCGACACAACAACAATATGATTGGCAAAAGATGGAGTACATTGCTTTCCTCCACTTTGGTATAAATACTTTTACCAATAGAGAATGGGGTGAAGGAAATGAAGATCCGAAAATTTTCAATCCAGAAAAACTTGATGCTGAGCAATGGGCAAAAGCTCTCAAAGATGCCGGTATGAAGATGGCAATTTTAACTGCCAAACATCATGATGGTTTTTGTTTGTGGCCGAGTAAGTATACAGAACATAGTGTCAAAAACAGCACATGGAAAAACGGCAAAGGTGATGTAGTCGGTGAATTTACAGATGCTTGCAGAAAATACGGATTAAAAGTAGGTCTCTACCTTTCACCATGGGATAGAAATAATCCTCTGTACGGCGATTCACCAAAGTACAATGAATTCTATCTCAATCAATTGCGCGAACTATTAACCAACTATGGGGAAATATCTGAAGTATGGTTCGATGGTGCATGCGGCGAAGGTCCAAATGGAAAAAAACAAATATACGATTGGCAGTCATATTACAAGTTGATTAGAGAGCTTCAACCTAAAGCGGTTATATTCGGTATGTCTCCAGATTTAAGATGGGTTGGAACTGAAACCGGCTACGGAAGAGAAACCGAATGGAGCGTTATACCGATTGATTTGGGTAATGTTAATATTGATAACCAGTACCCACTTGATGAAATTTATTCTCCTCATGATTATGTAGATAATGATTTAGGAAGTCGGGAAAAATTATACGAATCAAAAGGAATGTTCTGGTACCCGGCAGAAGCTGATGTATCGATCCGTCCCGGGTGGTTCTATCATAAGAGTCAGGATGATTCGGTGAAATCGGTCGAAAAATTGCTTGATATCTATTTTAGTTCTGTTGGAAGAAACTGTGTGCTGCTTCTTAATATTCCACCGGATCAAAACGGGCTGCTCTGCCAAAAAGATGTTGATACTATTAAAGCCTTGAAAAATATTATTGATAAAACATTTAATAGAAATTTGGCAGAAGGATCTAAAGTTGTTGTTGATGAAGATAAAAGCGAAATAAGCTATGAATCGTTTTTCCAAAAGAGAGAATTATTAACCGGTAGAGAAGATATTACATTGAATTTTGTACTTACCGCTGAAATAAGCTTTGATGTTGTAATGCTTCAAGAAGATATTATGACTGGACAGCGAATTGAAAAATTTCATTTAGATTATTGGAACGGTGAAGAATGGATCAAATTTACAGAAGGAACCACTGTTGGTTATAAACAGTTGCTTCGGTTCAGCCCGGTTGAAACAAATAAAGTTCGTCTTGTAATCGAACAATCAAGAGCAAATCCGTTGCTTGCCAATTTTGGATTGTTCAAATTGAATAAGTAAATGTCAAGCTGTTAAAATCTCACTAACCTCGATAGCATATCTTAGATAATCTGCGCTTGTACATATTTTTACCGCTTTCACTGAATTTATTTATCATACCAAAAATATTTTTTCTAAATTAAAGCTAAATTTTCAAAAAACTAAATTTGGAAACATCAATGGAAAAATCTGGAGATAATAGGTTAGTGTCACTTGATGCATTGCGCGGATTTGATATGCTATGGATTGCCGGCGGAGAAACAATGATTCGTTCTCTAAAAGATTATACCGGCTGGGATTGGCTGGTCTGGTGTTCAACGCAGCTCGATCATGTTGAATGGAATGGTTTTCATTTCTACGATTTAATTTTTCCACTCTTCCTTTTTCTATCCGGTGTTACAATGCCTTACTCGCTTACCCGTCAATTGGAAAAAGGAATTCCCAAAAGTGATATTTATAAAAAAGTAATTAAGAGAGCATTACTGTTAGTTCTGTTTGGTGTAATATATAATGGTCTGTGGGACTGGCATATTTCACAAATTAGATTTGCATCTGTTCTTGGGCAAATAGGTATTGCATACCTTTTCGGGGCTTTGATATTCTTAAATACAAATTGGAAGCAGCAAATTTACTGGGTTGTAGGAATTTTGCTTGGTTACTGGGCAATTCAAGTTTTAATTCCGGTACCGGGATATGGTGCCGGTGTGTTGACTAAAGAAGGAAGTATTAATGGTTTCATCGATAGGCTTTTTATGCCGGGGCAACTCTACCTAGGGATTCACGACCCTGAAGGTTGGCTTGTTAAAATATCTGCAACTGCCACAGCATTACTCGGCGCTCTTACCGGCACTTTTATCAAAAGCGAAATGTTAGATAAGAAAAAGAAAGCGCTATTCTTGTTTGGTGCTTCGATTGCCCTATTACTTTTTTCACTGTTATATGATTTGGTATTACCTATCAACAAAAATCTTTGGACAAGTTCATTCGTAATTCATACAGCCGGCTGGTCGATACTCCTCTTATCAATATTCTATTTTATAATTGATGTAATGAATTTCAAGGGCTGGTCATTCTTCTTTGTTGTTATCGGGATGAATTCTATAACTATTTACATGCTGCGGTCACTGGTTGATTTCAACGGACCGATGCAGCATATCTTCGGGGGATTAATAGCATTTGCCAATACCGGTTTACAACCGATCATAGCTGCATGTTTAGTAGTATTTATAGAATGGGTTCTCCTTTATTTCTTTTATAATAAAAAAATATTCTTGAAGGTTTAATTCTTATGGATGCTTATCTATTTTGGATTTAATAAAGTTTCACTTAGAAATGAAAATCAAATTCGTTATACTATTAGCTTTTATCCTTACAAGCATCCAGCTTTCTGCATCAGGAATTCAAAATAGGTCTACCCGGAACAGACTTTCCGGAATTCCTAAGTTTAATATTACCTATTCCACCGGTTGCGATACTAATTATATTTTTTTGGCTACAACCACTTCTCTATCGCCCTTCATAATGATAATTGATAATAACGGCGAACCGATTTTTTGGAAAAACACCGTTGGCGGTGCTTATGATTTTAAACCGCAGCCAGATGGAACATTATCTTATTACGATCTCAAGATGGATTGCTTTTATATATTAGATAAGAATTACAATCTCATCGATAGTGTAAGATGTTTGAACAGTGTGCAGACTGATATACACGAATTAAGAATTCTTCCGAACGGGAATTACTTAATTCTTGGACGCGATGATAATCATCAAGCTGATCTAAGCGGTGTTGTTGATGGAGGCCGTACTTCCGCTACTATCATCAGCTATACAATTCAAGAGATTGATAAGAACAAGAACCTTGTCTTTGAATGGAATACCTGGGATAATTTTGAAATCACCGATACCTATTCTGATCTTAAACAAGGAACGATTGATGTATCACACGGTAATTCACTCGAAATAGATTTTGACGGTAATTTTTTAGTATCATTTAGAAATACCCAGGAAGTTACCAAGATAGACAGAGTAACCGGGGAAATTATTTGGCGTTTGGGTGGAAAGAAGAATCAATTCACTTTTATAAACGATACTTTAGGATTTTCATGGCAGCATGCCGCAAGAAGATTACCTAACGGAAATATTATGCTTTTTGATAACGGGTTTCGTCGAGAACCGGCTATAATGGCATTTTCAAGAGCATTAGAATATAAAGTAGATGAAATAAATAAAACTGCAACTTTAGTTTGGGAATATAGAAATGTGCCGGATGTTTACAGTATAGGACTTGGTTATTCGCAAAGGTTACAGAACGGCAACACATTCATTGCGTGGGGCGCTGCAACACCGGCAATAACTGAGGTAACACAGGGTAAGGAAGAAGTATTTGAGTTATCATTCGTTGAAAATTATTCAACGTACCGTGCCTATCGCTTTCCCTGGAATTTTGAAAAAGTTAATAACGGTTTGGATATAATTTCCACAATTGATAAATGTAATTTCAACGTTAATAAAATGGATGATACTGCTTCAGTGGAAATTTGTTTGGTTAACAGCAATTCGTTTAATGTAGCTGTCACATCGATAACAAATAATGAGAGAACTTTTTACATACCATTTGAATTCCCGGCGCAAATAAATAAGGAAGACAGTTTAAAATTCAGAGTTTACTTCAGACCAAATTTATCAGGGCAGTTTGTTGATACATTAAAGATTACAACCAATATTAATGAAATTCTAATTCCACTTTCGGGGAATGTTACAACAGATTTAAAAGAATCAGATCCTTATTTGGCAACAGACTTTTGCTTGGAACAAAATTATCCAAATCCGTTTAACCCAAGCACTACAATAACATACACAATTTCGACCCCATCCCTTGCCCCTCCCCTTAGTAAGGGGAGGGATATGGGAGGGGTTGTAACTTTAAAAGTTTATGATATCCTTGGACGTGAAGTTGCAACACTTGTTGATGAATACCAGCAACCGGGAAAATATTTTGTACAACTTGATGTAAAGACGTTGCATGCAACGTCTTTACCAAGTGGAGTATATTTTTACACATTACGGGTTTGGGACTCTTCTCCCGATAAATCGGGATCAGAGTTCAAAGAAACAAAAAAGATGTTACTACTCAAGTAAAGTAATTTTGAAATTATTTTATTCTCAAATTCTATTTTATCATAATACAGTATCAAATTATCAATTCAATACCTATTAAAATTACTCGCTCACCGTCTCAATTACGCGCTTAAAGCATTTAATTTGTTACTCGTAGGTACTAAAACTATTTTATTTTCAGTAATCTAACTAAAAAGGGATTAGACCATGAGAAAGTTATTCTACCTTATTTTTGTTGTTTCACTCGTTACAAATCTAAATGCTCAAAAAGTACTGGACAACTTCGATACTGCACCAGCCGATACGAATCATTGGGTGTTTCTAATTGACCAGGCAGTACAAGGCGATTATATGAACATAAGTTATGTTAACAGCCCGGTTTATGAGGGAACCGGTGCAATGAAAGTTGATTACAGATCTTCAGGTTATTATTCATGGGGATGCTTCGTTGGCGCAGAACAATGGGCGCCCGGTGATGAAGTTTACGATTTATCGGGTTATGATAGTCTTACATTCCGTTACTACGTGCAAACGCCGGTTCGTGATGACGTTGACGTTTTGTTCCGTTTATGCTTGCTTGATGTCAGCGATGCTGTAAGCGGTACTTCAGCAGCTACTCAATCCGAATGCGAAAAATATTGGAGCTTCCTTCATATACTCTATGATAATACTCCCGGATGGCATTATGTCTCAATACCTTTAGTTAATAATGATAATACTGAAGGAAATGGATTTGCACAAAGAGGATGGGGTGGCGTGCAATGGGGCAATTATACTTTGGATTTAGATATGATAAAAGGTTTTGTCTGGGAATTCGTTATTAATGAACAAACAGATAAAATTTGTGAAGGCAGTATTCTTTTTGATCAGTTTGAATTACACGGATTGCAAAGTAAACCCCTTACTTTTTTCAACGGAAGAGCAATTCCATCCAATATTACTTTTTCACAAGGAAGAGCCGGCTCATGTGTGGTTACGGATGAAGAGACATCGAACCCGGCAACACACAGCTATTCACTTAAATGGACTACGCCCGGTCAATGGGATGGTCCAATCTGGGAGTTAAGCAGATCAGTTAGTTTAATGGAACAGTGGGTAATCGATACACTGAAATTTAAAATTAAAGCTCCGACCGGTATTGGTGATTTGAGAATCATTTTCCAGGATGAGGATGAAGATGGTGTAGCAACCGGGGATTATCCATTTGATGCAGTATATATTTTAAGAGCGGATGATATGAGCTATGATGGAACATGGAAAACACTTGAAATTCCTCTCATTAACTTTGATAGAAATGCCGGTGTTTGGGACGATCTTACATCTGCGCAAGTTGATGGAGTTTTTGATACTACTAAAGTATTGAAATTTAAAATATTCAGAACGAATGATTCACGATGGCAGAATCAGATAGTTTATTTAGATGAAATTTGGACCGGCTCGCCGGTATTTGATGTTATGCCTCCGCAAGCTGTTGCAACTGTACAAGGAAGTGCTGCTGGAAATTATAACAATGTTGTTTTGTGGGAAGATGTTCCTTTTGAAAATGGCGAAGTATATGATATTTATTGCAGCCAAAATCCAATTACAGATTTAACATCTGAAGATGTAGACCACATTGGATCCCAGATAGAAGAAGGCGTTCAAATGCTTAATCACCCGTTATTAGCGCCGCTAACGGATCAAAATGTTACTTATTATTATGCCATTGTTTGTACGGATGGTGCCGGTAATATAGGGGGTATGACAACTTCATCTTCAGGAACAGCTAACCTTGCTAAAGGCGTACCGGTTATTAATGACGGAGCCCCTTCAAGTTTTGCTGCCGATGGCAATTTATCTGAGTGGAGTACAATAAAACCATTTACAATTTCTCAAGCAGAAGGTACCACCCACATACCCGATGGCTACGGTTATACATTGGATAACGATAGTGATTTTTCTTTTGATGTTTATTTAGCCGTTGATCAAAATAATTTATACGTAGGAATTGATGTTGACGATAATATCCTTTATGAAGATCCTACTAATAACCTGGACCTTTCGTATCTCTATGATGGTGTGGATCTATTTTTAGGATTGTATGATTGGAGAGGTGAATCACATACAAGTTATCAAAAAGGTGAGGAAACTGATTTCCACTTTAGATTTAATCAATGGGGTGTAATATTAGATCAAGCCGGCGGAGGAACAATTTTAGATAATACCTCTTCCGATTTTGAATTTGTCGAAAAATTCCCGGCCGGTTATAAAATGGAAGCAAAAATTCCTTTTGAAACAATTGCAACAAAATTATCAACCGGTTATACTTTTGCACCTAAACTTGGTATGAGAATACCAATAGACTTTATTGGTAACGACAATGATGGAACCGAGCCGGATAAGACAAGAGAATGTGTACTCACTTACTCTGCAAAAAGCAATGACATTTCTTATATGAATGTATCTGTTTGGACACACTCATGGATTGGAACGGAATGGACTGTTGGAGTTGAAGAGGATGGACAGAATGATTTGTTAGCTTACGAGTACAAATTAACACAGAACTACCCGAACCCGTTTAACCCATCAACAGAAATTTCATTCAGTTTGAAAAATCATGGAAACGTGGTGCTGAAGGTATATGATGTTTTAGGACGTGAAATAAAAACTTTAGTGAATGAATTTAAAAATGCCGGCAGCTATAAAATAAATTTCGATGGTGCAAATCTTCCTTCGGGTATTTATTTCTGTCAAATGATTTCAGGTAGTTACTCAAATACAATTAAAATGCTGTTGCTCAAATAATTTGCCTTTCCTTATCTGTTGGGATGCAGCATGAGTTTAGCTGTATCCCATTTTTTTTATTTTATTGTTAACTTATTTCTATCGTAGAATTACTTTGTAACTTTTTGTGATAAACCAATCTCGAAAATTGTTAAGGATCCTTCTATGAAAAAAATATTGGTTTTACTGACATTTCTTTTTGTAATTATCATCGAAAATATTTATTCACAAGAACTTAATATTATCCCCAAACCGGTAAACCAGGTTACACTAACCGAAAGATTTAATTTGAATGATGAATGCCGGGTAATTATTCAAAAAGATAACAAAGAAGTAAAGAGACTTGCCGAATATTTAAAATCGGATTTTGAAAAAAGAACCGGTTTAAAACTAAAAATTGATTATGATAAGAAGAGCAAAGGGATTCAACTTAAATTAGATACTTCTATTAAAGAAACCGACGGATATAAATTAGCTGTTGGTAGTGATAATATCATTGTATCGGGGAATAATTACAAAGGGATCTTATACGGTATTCAAACGATGAAGATGATTTTATCGCATGATAAAGAATTCTATCTGCCGGGTTGTAGAATTACCGATTATCCCCGTTACCCGCACAGAGGATTTATGCTTGATGCAAGCCGGCATTTTCAATCGATCGGTTTTGTAAAAAAAGTTTTGGATATGATGGCATTACTAAAATTAAATGTTTTCCACTGGCACTTGATAGATGATGAAGGTTGGAGGATTGAAAGCAAAAAATATCCCAAGCTGAATGAGATTGGATCTTACCGCGACTCGTTATACGCAGTTGAAAGGAACGGTTATTATTCTCAAGCGGAAATTAAAGAAGTGCTAAAATATGCCGGGGAACGTTACATTAAAGTTATTCCCGAAGTTGAAATGCCCGGTCACTCGCGCTCGGTTATGGCAAGTTACCCGGAATTACTTTGCCCGACCGGTGAAGGCGGAAAAACATATTGTGCCGGTAATTTGAAAAGTTATGAATTCTTGAAAAATGTTATCACTGAAATTCTTGATCTATTTAAACCGGAAATAATCCATGTTGGCGGCGATGAAAGACCGAAAGGTGTTTGGGAAAAATGTCCTGACTGTAAGCAAATGATCATTGATAAAAATCTTGCCAATGAAGATATGCTGCAAAACTATTTTATGAAAGAGATATGCGATTTTATCAGCAAGAAGGGAGTAAAAACATTTGCTTGGGCAGAAAATATTAAAGATGGCATTCCTAAAAATCAGATAGTAGAAGGATGGCATCCGGGAGAATCATGGGAAGCTGCCAACCGCGGTTACTACACCGTTAACGCTGATAATTGGTTCACATATTTTGATTATCCAAGTTATCCGAGAAACGATAGACCGGATTGGATGCGAGTTTTAAATTTGGAAACAGCGTATTCCTTTAATCCTACACCCGATAGTTTACAAGAAAGCCAGCACAAATTTATACTTGGAAGTGAGTGTGCTTTGTGGACGGAGTTAGTACTCGAAAATGATGTGCAATATCAATTATTCCCAAGAATTTTAGCTTTCTCAGAAGTTGTATGGAGCTTGCCCGAAAAAAATTATGAACAGTTTCTGTATAGAGTTAAAAAAGTAAAACCATATATCAACTCGATCGGGTTTGAATTTGAAAAAGGAGCGTGGTAAACTTTTGTTCTAAGTTAATAAGTGGTTTGATGATATAAAGCTTTAACAGCGTATAATAATTGATTGAACAAATAATTAATTTAATAATCAGTTGTGTGAATTAATTTGTAAACCGTTCCGCCAAAATAATGTCGGACAAGTGAAACGGTTTCATTTTGCTTATTTTAATTTTTTAATTCACACAATTGATAAATAAGTAAAATACCAGAAATAAAACTAACTGAGTAACTCATGAAAAAAATTGTATTGAGTCTTTGGATTATCAGTTCATTACTGGCAGCACAAACCAACCTGAAACATTTCGATACTTCGCTTCCAATTGATGAGCGTGTTGATTATTTAATCAGCTTAATGACGGTTCAGGAAAAAATCTCCCAGATGAATTATGATGCACCGGCAATTGAACGGCTGGGAATTCAAAAGTATAATTGGTGGAGTGAATGCCTACATGGAGTCGCAAGAAATGGATTAGCAACTGTTTTCCCTCAAGCTATAGGACTTGCGGCAACCTGGGATAAAAATCTAATGTTACAAGTTGCAAGCGCAATAGCTGATGAAGGACGTGCTAAATACAATGATGCGGTTGCTAATAATAAGCGTGGTATTTATCAAGGAATAACTTTTTGGTCGCCCAACATAAATATTTTCCGCGACCCCCGTTGGGGACGCGGCATGGAAACCTATGGCGAAGACCCGTACTTAACCGGGCAGATGGCAGTTCAATTTATCAAAGGTCTGCAAGGTGATGACCCGAAGTATTTTAAAACTATTGCAACTGCAAAACATTTTGCTGTTCACAGCGGACCGGAACCTGATCGACATACATTTGATGCAATAGTAAGCGAGTACGATTTACGGGAAACATATCTGCCGGCTTTCAAAATGTCTATCCAGGAAGGTAATGTTCAATCATTAATGTGTGCATACAATCGTTTCCGCGGTGATGCGTGTTGCAGTAATGATCCGTTGCTTGATAATATTTTACGAAATGAATGGGGATTTAAAGGTTACGTTGTTTCGGATTGTTGGGCTATATCAGACATATACCAATATCATAAACTTACTAAAGATGCTTCGGAAGCTTCCGCAATTTCCGTTAAAGCCGGTACCGATCTAGAATGCGGCAGTTCATATCCATCTCTAAACGAAGCTGTACAAAAAGGATTGGTTAATGAAGATGAAATTAATCTTGCATTAAAGAGATTGTTTAAAGCGCGCTTCATGCTTGGTATGTTTGATCCGCCGGAGATGGTTCCATTCTCTAAAATTGGTCTGGATCATCTCAATACTGAAGAGAATAATAACCTGGCACTGCAAGCCGCAAGGAAATCGATTGTATTGTTAAAGAATAAAGATGAACTGTTACCCTTAAGTAAGAATTTGAAAACCATTGCTGTAATTGGTCCAAACGCTAATGATGAAGAAACTTTGCTTGGTAATTATAACGGAACACCATCGAACCCGGTTACGCCTTTGAATGGTATTTTGAAAAAAGTTGGTAAGAACACAAAAGTAATTTTTGAAAAAGGATGCGACCTTGCCGATAACATGCCGTATCTAGAAGTAGTCCCGACTGATTTCCTTTTTACTACTGCCGATAAAAAAGAAACCGGATTCTCAGCAGAATATTTTGACAATCTTAAACTTGAGGGTGACCCGGTTCTTAAAAGAGTAGATAAAAAAATTGATTTTAAGTGGCTTCAGAATTCTAAAGATAATGTTTATGAGGGGAATAAAAGTGTAAGGTGGACCGGTTATTTGGTTCCTACTATATCCGGTAATTACAACCTTGGTGGATACGGATTTAACGGGTTTAGAATTTATCTTGATGACTCTTTATTGGTTTCGTTCGATGGTGAACATCATCCAAATAAAATTTACAAGCCGGTATATCTAGAAGGCGGCAAAGCATATAAAATACGAATTGAGTTCTATGCATTTACAAGATACGCACAAATGCAGCTGCTATGGACTGCACCCGATGATAACGCTGAAAAACGTGCTTTAGAGGCAGTTAAAAAATGTGATGTTGCTATTTTATTTATGGGACTTTCACCACGCCTTGAAGGTGAAGAAATGAACGTCCCGGTACCTGGCTTTTCCGGTGGCGATCGATTAACGCTTGATCTGCCATCTACCCAAGAAAATTTGATCAAGAAGATCTCATCACTTGGCAAACCGACAATTCTTGTGCTGCTGAACGGAAGTGCATTAGGTATTAATTGGGAGAATGAAAATATTCCGGCAATTGTAGAAAGCTGGTACGGCGGACAAACTGCCGGTGATGCAATTGCAGATGTTTTGTTCGGCGATTATAATCCGGCCGGTAAATTACCGGTTACATTTTATAAATCGGTAGAGCAATTACCCGATTTCAAAGATTACGATATGAGAAGTGCTAATGAATCGGCAGTTAATAAAAAATCACCCGGGAGAACTTACAGATACTTTGAAGGTGAAGTTCTTTATCCTTTTGGATATGGATTAAGTTATTCTTCATTTGAAATAAACAATCCGGTATTAAGCTCAAATATATTTTGCGAAGGTGATACTCTCAAATTAACTGTAGATGTTATTAACACCGGTAAAGTAGCCGGAGAAGAAGTTGTTCAATTGTATGTTAAAGGAAATAGGAAATCCGGAGATGGGGCAATCAAATCCTTAAAAGGTTTTGAAAGAATCGAATTAAAACCAAACCAAACGAAAAAAATTGTATTTAATATTACATCTGAAACGTTTCAAGAATACCTGGAAGAAAAAGGAATGGTTGTAGATAAAGGAGAACGCATTTTAATGGTTGGCTCATCGTCCTTGGACCCAAATATGAAAGAGGTCAAAGTAATTGTTGAGTAGATAGAATTGTCGAAATCAAAAGAGCTCTATTTGGAAATATGTTAGTGAAACGTCTCTATTTTCTTTTTTCATTTTTATTAATTGTGCTTTCGATGCATCTAAATGGCAGCAGCAATAATAAATCTAACAAGACTTACTGTAACCCGGTTGGCATTAGTTATAGGTTTTGTTTAGATAAACCTTCACGAAGGGAAGCAGCTGACCCAACTATAATTTTTTTCAAAGATGAGTACTACATGTTCACTTCAAAGTCAGGTGGCTACTGGTATTCAAAAGATTTAATAGACTGGAAATTAATTGTAACCGATGATTTGCCGATAGAAGAATACGCACCTACTGCAGTTGTTATAGGCGATTCAGTTTATTTTATGGCGAGCGGTGAAAAAAGTCCAATCTTTAAAACAGACGATCCAAAATCCGGTAAATGGGAAATTGTTAACCCGGCATTCCCTTATTCTGTAACAGACCCTGATTTATTTTATGATGATAATGGAAGACTTTATTTGTATTGGGGGTGTTCAAACAAAGAACCTTTGTACTGTATTGAATTAGATTTACAAAATAACCTCGAACCAATCGGAATACCGGTAAAACTATTTAGCGCTAATACAAAAGAACATGGATGGGAAAGACAAGGAGACTTCAACCAGCTTACCACGAATCCGTGGCTTGAGGGTCCATGGATGAATAAACATAACGGAATTTACTACTTGCAGTATGCGGCGCCGGGAACCGAATTCAAAAGTTATGCAGACGGAGTTTATACATCTAAGCATCCGCTCGGACCTTTTGAATATCAAAAAAGTAATCCCTTCTCACTAAAACAAGGTGGATTTATCTGCGGTGCCGGGCATGGAAATACATTTGAAGATCGATACGGAAATTTTTGGCATATAGCTACACAAACTATTTCGGTCAAACATATTTTTGAACGAAGGATCGGAATTTTTCCAGCCGGGTTTGATGATGATGGGGTGATCTACACTCAAACTGCATGGGGTGATTATCCACAATACATGTATGACAAAAAAAGGAATCAGTTGGAAAGTTCTTTCACCGGTTGGATGCTTCTTTCCTATAAAAAAACATCGTACGCATCATCCGAAATTGATTCACTTCCGGCAGCTAATGCTTTTGATGAAGATATAAGAACGTACTGGAGTGCGAAGACCGACGAAAAAAGTGAATGGTTAAGTGTTGATCTTGGTGATAGATTTCCCGTGTATGCAATTCAAATTAATTTTGCCGAACATGAAGCAAATATTTACGGAAGGAATGAAAAGATTTTTCATCAATATACTGTTGAATATTCACTTGACGGAACAACATGGGACATGTTAATTGATAAAAGTGAAAATAATTTTGATATGCCACATGATTATATTCGATTGGAATTGCCGGTAGAAGCGAGGTATTTAAAACTTAATAATGTTTATGTACCGGGCGGAAAATTCGCTGTTTCCGGTTTTAGAATATTTGGTAAAGGCGATAAACCAAAACCGGAAGCAGTTGATGAATTCGAAATTTTTAGAGATTCTTCCGATAAACGTAATGCAATGATAAAATGGAAAAAGATCGATAACACAACCGGTTTTATGATTAACTATGGTATTGATGAGAACAAACTTTATAATCACTTGATGGTATACGATTCGAATTCTGTTATTTTGAAAAATCTTAATACTAACAGCAACTATTATTTTTCGATTGATAGTTTTAACGAAAACGGGATATCGGAAGGTAAAGTAATCAAACACATACAGTAGGTTATGATGAATGACATGTTAAACGTTATAAAAAAAAATTTCCTTGTTATAATATTATTTCTGCATCAATCATTTTTTCCTTCGAGCTTATACTGTAAAGATTATTGGAGCGGTGAAGTAAGAACACGACAATCAATTTTATATGGTAGGATTGAAGTGAGAATGAAATCTGCTTCCGCGAGCGGTATAACATCAACTCTTTTTACCTACAACACTAATTCCAGTATCTACAACGAAATTGATATTGAAATAATGGGAAAGGATAATGACGAGGTGCAATATACAACCTTCGCTCCTGATCAGAGCGGAGTAAATTACAAACAGAAAGTAAGTTTTAATCCCCACGCCGCTTTTCATGTGCACGCTATTGAATGGACTCCTGATTACGTTGCATGGTATGTTGATGGTCATGAAATACACAGAGATAATTCAGCACGCATTCAAGAATTATATCTTCCTCAAGCTATAATGATGAATTTTTGGGCACCTAATTCCGTAGAATGGGCGGGCACTTTAAGCGAAAGCAGTCTCCCACTTTATGCAATGTACGATTGGATAAAATATTATGAGTACACACCCGGAACAAATAATAATTTTACATTAAGCTGGTCGGATAATTTTGACTCGTTTGATAATAACCGTTGGATAAAATCTACTTCAACCTTTGCAGCCAATTACTGCGATTTTAAACCGCAGAACGTTTTGATAAAAGATGGTTACTTACTTTTATGTATGACTAAAGACAACGAAACAGCCGGCTATACAAATGCAATTATTGACGAAGATGTTGATGCACCATACCCGGTGAGCGGATGGATATTTAATGATCGGATGGTTATCAAGTTTTCGGAAGAAGTAGATGAAACCTCTGCAACTAATGCATCTAATTATATCACACTCGGTTTAACGTTATCAAACCCGGTGCTTGATGAATCGAAACGAAAAGTTACTTTTACAGTAAGCGGTGCAGTAGAAGATAAAACATACGCGGTTGTAATTCTTAACATAAGAGATTTAGCGCCAACACCACATCAATCTTCTATGAAGACAGTTAACGTCCGGAGTACCTTTTCATGCCCGGTAATTGTTGATCTTGGTAATGATGCAACAAGTATAAACGGTTCACTCAAAGATCAAAAATGGGATGAAACAAAAGAGTATGGAACAATAGGCGGTTCACTTAAAAATGAAAATGGAATTACATCTCCAGGTGAATATTCTTTTCTGTTTGATAACGCTTCCGAAAAATTAACTTTTTACCGGCATCGGCTGCGTAACGGAAAATATAAACTCAAACTCTTTCTTGCTGAAACCACTTATAATGAAGCCGGGGGCAGAGTTTTTGATATTTATGTGAATGGAAATCCCGCGATTGAAAACTTAGATATATTCAGTGAAGCCGGGCTGAATAATGCTCTTGAAAAAGTTATAGATGGGATTGAAGTAGATGATAACATTCTTGAAATTTATTTTAAATCCGGCTCCGGTCAATCTATTTTGCATGGAATATTGATAGAAGAAGTTACAACTTCTATTGAAGAGACCGGGGATTACATTCCGACGCATATCGAACTTAAAACTTTCCCCAATCCTTTTAATGCAACTGCAAATATTATTTTTACTTTGCCTAAACGTTCACTTGTTAATATTAATGTTTACAACGGACTTGGGGAAAGATGTGGAGAGTTAACGTCCGGTTTCTACGAAGCCGGTGAACATAAAATAAATTTTAACGGTTCTAGCATAGCAAGCGGTATTTATTTTGTTACACTCGAAACATCGAGTAGAATAGTTTCGGAAAAAATTGTTCTTTTGAAATGATTTGGTTAACTACTTCAGAATTACTGTTGATTACCAATTAGTGTTATCTAAATATTGTTTAATTTTCGGTGTATTTTTTTTAAAATCTCACTATTAGATATGAAAAATTTAGCTGAAGATACGCTGATCAAAAAATCAAGTAGGTTAAAACTGTTCACCGGCAATAATAAATATTTCCAGATTTTTGGTATGTATCCCCATCCCGTACTAATAATTAATCCGGCAGATTTATCTATCAAAGAAGTAAATAAAGCAGCATCTGCTTTCTATGGATTTGATCGTAATCTTTTTCTTAAAAAAAATCTTTATGATATCGACCCCTCATTAATGGGTAAATCAAAAAGTTATATTTCTAAGTTATTAAAACAGAAAAATTTCAAATCACTCCACACAATAAAAGATAAATCAACACATAAAGTGAACATATCAACCGGCATATTGAATGAAAAGGGTCGGATTTATTTTTCTCTATTTGTAACAAGCGATAGTAATATAGGTAATGAATTATTAAAGAAATCACCCGGGCAACAAACAGAAAAGGGAAATAAAGATTCATCGATTTATAAAGATGATGATAGTCTTATTACTCTATCTTTTGCGTTGATAGAATCAATACGTTACCCGGTGTTAATAAGAGACGGTAATAAGGTATTTTTCAACTGTAACACAGAGTTTGAAAGATTACTGGGTTATAGTAAAAAATTTATGGTTAATAAAAATATTCAAGAATTATTCGATGGCGAGATTGCAGCACAAATTGAAAAATTAGATAAACAATCATTCGTACAGAAACGATTATCCTTTAACGAAATTTCTTTGACCAAGGATGACGGTGTAGAAAAAAAATATTTAGTAACATCCAATCCCATTTACCGGGATAATAACAAGTTATCATTTATCATCAGCGTGTTTACTGATATTTCAGGTTCGGCAATACTGCAAAACTGCGAAAAAGTTTTTTCTGAAAGAGAGAAGCAGCTTAATGATCTAAAATTAAGATTCCTATCTACTACCTCACATGAATTTAGAACCCCGTTAACAACTATTCTTACCTCATCGGAGTTACTGTTGATGATTGGCAGAACATTAAACGAAGAAAGGTATGTTGAATATATTTATCAAATTCAAAATGCCGTTAATTATATGACAAGCTTGCTTGATGATATTCTTACTGTTAACAAAACCGAAGTAGGAAAATGGAAGTTTAGCCCTTCCAAAATCGATTTATTTGATTTTCTGCATAAGTTAGTTGAAGAAGCAAAAAATAATGGAACGCCAAATCACAATATTATTATTGATTATAAATTAAAAGAGAATAATGCTATTGTTGATAACAAACTTCTCCAGCATATCCTTTCTAATCTTTTATCTAACGCTATAAAATATTCTCCTAATGGCGGAAATATTATTTTGAAAGTTAAAGCTTCGAAGTCCGATTTTGATTTTACGATCGTTGATAATGGAATCGGTATTTCAAAAAAGGATCAGAAGAATTTGTTCGAAACATTTTATAGGGGACACAACACCGGCAAGATAGAAGGTACCGGGATGGGGCTATCGATAGTTAAACGCTGCGTTGAATCTCACGGCGGCAAAATTAGTTTTAAAAGTGAATTGAATAAAGGTTCTACTTTTACAGTTTCTATTCCAATGATGACAATAATTTAACAGAATATAAATCAATGTAGCATGAAAAAAATATTAATTATTGAAGATGAAGAACCGGTAAGAACGGGCATTAAAGATTTACTCGAATTAAAAAATTTCAAAGTCTTTACTGCAGAAGGAGGTGCGGAAGGATTAAAATCTGCTAAAGAAAATTTACCCGACCTGATTATATGTGATATTAAAATGCCCGGTATAGACGGGTACGAAGTATTGAAACGTATAAATAAGGAAGAAATCCTCTCATCTATTCCATTTATTTTCCTTACTGCTAAAACAGAAATGTCGGAAATGAGATACGGTATGAATTTAGGAGCCGATGATTATATAACCAAGCCATTCATGGCTACTGATTTATACAAAGCTGTTGAAGTAAGACTAAATAAAAGTGAGAGAGTTAAAAAGAAAGGCAGCCCCTCAAAAGTTACTGTTGATGATGCAGAATCTAAAAAGAACATTGGGGAACACCTCTTTATAACTGAAGGAAACAAACCCCAATTTGTTAAGATTCACGATATTGAATGTATAACCGCATTCAATGAGTACACGAATGTTTACCTGAATAATTCGAAAAAATTGATCATTAGGAAATCTCTCAAAGAATGGGAAAGTGCATTGCCGGACAGTATGTTTATCAGGATTCATAGATCGACCATAATAAACTTTGAACATGTAGATAGGGTAGAAAAATTTTACGACAGATCGTACTTGGTTTTTCTAAAAAATATCAAACAGCCATTCATCATAAGCCAGAGATATTTATCTAAACTCAAAAAGAATCTCTTCTTTTAAAAGAATCCGGCTTATTCAACTTTTGAGACAAACTCACAGCATATTTAACGCGTTTACTGCATTTTATGCAATAGAGGATTTATCTTTAATTACTTTTGCCGTAAATAAAAGCGGATTCTTTAAAGTTTTCATTGCAATTATATACGCATAATTAAAAAATTTAATTAGAGTCTTTATGCAGTTAACAATAACCGACCTTTTTGTAATATCGTTATACTTCATATTTAACCTATTAATTGCTCTTTGGCTGCGTAAAAGAGCAACACAAAATGTTAGCGAATTTTTTATTGCCGGTAAAAAAGTTTCGTGGTGGCTTGCCGGAACATCGATGGTTGCTACAACTTTTGCTGCAGATACTCCTCTTGTTGTAACGGGTTTAGTTGCTGCTAACGGTATTGCCGGTAACTGGATCTGGTGGAGTATGGCTTTTAGCGGCATGCTTACAGTATTCTTTTATGCCAAACTTTGGAACCGGTCCGGTGTGTTGACAGATGTTGAATTTGCAGAGATTAGATATAGCGGAAAACCGGCTACGTTTTTACGCGGATTCAGAGCTATCTATTTGGGATTACCAATTAATCTAATAATTATGGGATGGGTCAATCTTGCTATTGCAAAAATTCTAATGAGTGTTTTAGGTGTCTCAAAGGTTGAAGCGCTCGGTATTGCTTTATTGATAATGTTTATCACTGCTTCAATTTCTACTATCTCCGGGTTGTGGGGAGTACTGTGGACAGACCTATTTCAATTTGTTTTGAAAATGGGGATGGTAATAGCACTTGCTATCTTTGCAGTACATGCAAGCGGCGGTATGGATTCATTGATAGGTAAATTGCACGAGATTGATCAAGCAAGAGATCCGTCAAGTTCAATTTTATCATTTATCCCTGATATAAATTCTGCATGGATGCCGATGATTACATTCTTCGTGTTCATTGCAGTTAACTGGTGGGCTTCATGGTACCCAGGTGCAGAGCCCGGTGGCGGTGGATACATTGCCCAGAGAATTTTTTCTGCTAAAGATGAAAAACATTCCTTACTTGCTACTCTTTGGTTTAACATTGCCCATTATGCAATAAGACCCTGGCCATGGATTCTTGTAGCTTTAGTTGCTGTTGTCAGGTTTCAAAATGATCAGCAATTTATTGATGACCCGGAATCCGGGTACATAAGAATTTTGCTTAGTGATCTGCCAATTTATTTAAGAGGTTTGATGCTTGCTGCATTTGCCGCTGCTTATATGTCAACTATCGGAACGCAGTTAAACTGGGGTGCAAGCTATATAGTTAATGATGTTTACAAAAGATTTTTAGTTAAAGAGAAAACTGAAAAACATTACGTAAAAATTTCGCAAGCTGTAACAATGCTGCTAATGCTTTGTTCCGTAATCGTTACTTTTTATATGGATTCTATTGCTAACGCCTGGAAAATTTTAATGGCAGTCGGAGCCGGTACCGGACTTGTATATATTCTAAGATGGTTCTGGTGGCGGATAAATGCATGGAGTGAAATATCGGCAATGAGTGCAGCATTTATCACATCATTGGTTTTACAATTTGGGTTTAATTATAATGAAAACGATCCGCGGGAATTTGCAATTCTTCTTTTAATTACCGTTGCAGTTACAACTGCAGTTTGGCTAGTTGTAACTTTTTTAACAGAACCGGAACCAAAAGAGATATTATTAAAATTCTATAGAAAAGTTAGACCCAACGCAACAATGTGGGGTCCGATTGCAAAAGAAGCAGTAGATGTGATTCCCGAAAGAGATGGAATATTCAACCTGGTAAATTGGTTGACCGGTGTAGCTATGATCTACTCATTCTTGCTCGGCATCGGGAAAATAATTCTTGGAAGTGAGGCGGTTGGAATATTACTTACCTTATTGGGTTTTGTTCTCGGCGGAATAATCTATTATAGAATAAACAAGAAAGGATGGCAGACCTTAAAACAATAGAAATGGTTTTTAAATTGGCCCAGTAAAAATTAATATAATTGGTAGAAGGAAGGAGTTGATAAATGGACAGTAGTCCGTATGAAGATAAACAGATACAAAACATTTCAAAAGTTGAAGAATATTATCTTGGTATATCAGGTAAGAAAATTATATACAGCCCAACGGAAAAGATTCCGGTAATCCAGGTTAATAATTTCCCGGAACTTGGCAGATTAACAGCGCTACGTTTTATTGAATGGGTTCAACAAAATCCTGATGGAGTTATATCTTTACCTACCGGTAAAACACCAGAACATTTTATTAAATGGGTAGGATATTTCTTGAAAAACTGGAATCACAAAAGCGTAGTTGAAACTTTTGAGAAAGCCGGTTTGGATCCTTCGATAAAACCCGATATGCAAAGTCTGCGCTTTGTTCAAATAGATGAATTCTATCCAATCGATTCTTTTCAGCATAACAGTTTTTACTATTACATACAGAAATATTATTTCCGCAATTTTAATCTTGATCCTAAGAAAGCATTACTAATTAATGTTAATGAAATTGGTACGGCAGATGATCTCCCTCTCGATCAAGTTTTCCCCGAAAAAATTGTTGACTTAACATTACGAACAAGATGGGCAAGCAGCCGGTTAGAGAGAATTCAAAAACGAACCATAGAAATTGTTGATGAGTTCTGTACTAACTATGAAAGAAAAATTAGGGAGATGGGGGGAATCGGGTTTTTCCTCGGCGGCATTGGTCCCGATGGTCATATCGGGTTTAATATTCAAGGGAGCGATCATTTTTCAACAGCACGTTTAATTGCTACAAATTACGAAACCCAGGCAGCCGCTTCCGGCGATTTGGGCGGAATAGAAATTGCACGCAACCGGTTGGTAATTACCATTGGTCTTGATACAATTACATATAACGAAAATGCAGTTGCAATTATAATTGCCGCCGGTGAAGCAAAAGCAAACATCATACGCGATTCTATTGAGAATACACAGCAGAATAAATACCCGGCTACGGTTCTTCAGAAACTTAAGAATGCAAAATTTTATTTGACACATGGTGCATCATTACGCTTACGTGAACGCCGTTACGATGATATGGCAAAGGAAGAAACTCTTTCACAATTTTCTATAGAGAGATCGATAATTAACCTTGCAGTTGAAAAACAAAAAGAAGTTCTTGATCTGACTGATAAAGATTACAACTCCGACAAGTTTGGTAAATTAATTCTCGAACGTACCGGCTTAACAGCAAAAGAGATTAACAAATCGATTCACAGTTCAGTATCCGAAAGATTTAGGAAGGGGATTTCATTAGTTGAAAATGAAACCATACTGCATACCGGTCCTCATCACGATGACATTATGCTTGGATATTTACCGTACATAGTGCATCTTGTACGCACTGCGTCGAATTTGCATCACTTTGTAACATTAACGAGTGGATTTACCGCTGTAACTAATTCTTACATGCTTGATATTATGGAGAACTTAAAAACTCATTTGAGCAGTGATGAATTCAAATCTAAGTTTTCTGAAAAATATTTTGACCCGGCATTCCATGAAGGAAAAAACCGCGATGTAAATTTATACCTAGACGGACTTGCATCACACAGCAGAACAATTAAAAGAGAAGCACTTGCAAGCAGAGTGCTTCGTTATTTAATCGAAATTTATGAAGAAGATAATCTAAACTATCTTGTTGACCGCGTTGATGAATTAATAAATTACTTCAAAACGCAGTACCCGGGTAAAAAAGATATACCGCATGTTCAGAAATTGAAAGGTATGCTTCGCGAATGGGAAGAGGAAATTGTATGGGCTTATTTCGGTTTTAACAACAGCAGTGTGTCTCATATGCGCTTAGGATTCTACCAGGGTGAGATGTTCACAGAGAATCCTGAAGTATCAAGGGATGTAATACCAATTCTGGATTTACTGAGAAAGGTCAAACCAACAATTATAACAGTAGCACTTGATCCTGAAGGTAGCGGTCCGGATACTCATTACAAAGTTTTGCAAGCTATAACTGAAGCGTTGAGATTATATGAAAAAGAAGCCGATATCTCCAAGCTGAAAATTTGGGGTTATCGAAATGTGTGGTACCGCTTTCACCCGGCAGAAGCAAACATTTATGTGCCGGTGAGTTTAAATTCTTTTGCTATCCTCGAAAACATTTTCATGAATAGTTACGGCTCACAGAAAGATGCCAGCTTCCCGAGTTATGAATATGACGGGCCTTTCTATAGGTTAGCACAAAATATCCAGGTAGATCAATATCGTACTATCAGGTTATGTCTTGGTAAAGATTTTTTTCTTAAACATCCAATACCGCGTGTGAGAGCTGCACACGGAACGGTCTATTTAAAAGAATTGACACTTGAAGAGTTTTACACAAAATCAATTGAAATTAAGAAAATGACGGAAACCGGGTAAGTTTTTATAAAAATATTTTAATCATTGTGAAAAAATTTTAAATAGGATTAATGCTTAAAGGAAACTTCTGAAAAATGTTACTTGTCATTTCGATCCCGACAAAGCCGGGAGAGAAATCTTGCTTCTGACTTGCCTTCGCAAGTAGGTAAGATTTGTCAGCCGCTTCTCCGAAATGACATCTTCGAATTATTCAGAAGTTTCTAAAGGATAATCGATAATTCACAACAATTATTGTTAGGTGGGTTTTTCAAATATGAGTTCAACTCAAGTTGTTTTAGGTATTGATATCGGCGGTACAAATACTGCTTTTGGATTAGTTGATGAAAAAGGTAAATGTTATTTAAATGACCAGATACAAACAGATAGGCATAGCTCGGTTGAATCTTTTTTGATCAAACTTTTCGAAGCTTTCAATTTACAGTTTGAACAGATTAAAGATGATTTTGAATTAATAGGCATCGGGCTTGGCGCCCCCTCGGCGAATTATTTTAAGGGTACAATCGATAACCCGACAAACTTTAGCTGGGGTTATGTTGACATTGTAAAATTAATACAGACTCAATATGCTTTGCCGGTGGTAGTAACAAATGATGCTAATGCGGCGGCTATTGGTGAATTGAAATACGGTGCAGCAAAAGGTTTGAACAATTTTATCGAAATCACTTTAGGTACCGGTCTAGGAAGCGGTATTGTTGTTAACGGTTCACTGTTCCATGGTCACGATGGTTTTGCCGGTGAACTTGGTCATATGATTATAGAAGATAAAGGAAGAATCTGCAATTGTGGTAGAAGAGGCTGTCTGGAAACTTATGTTTCGGCTAACGGAATCAGGAGAACTGTTTTTGAATTGCTGTCGATTTATTCTGTTGAAAGTTGTCTAAGAGATTATTCATATAATTCACTTACATCAAAATTAATTTATGAAGCGGCATTGAAGAATGATGAAATAGCAAAGATGGCTTTTGAACGTACTGCCGAGAAGCTCGGTAAAGCTTTGGCAAATTATGTTGTTCTTCTTAATCCGGAAGCCATAGTTTTGTTTGGAGGTTTAGCGCTAGCCGGGGATCAAATACTTGGTCCGCTCAACCATCATTTCGAAAATAGTTTGTTGAATCTTTATAAGGGCAAAGTTAAAATTTTGCTTTCAAGTTTAATGGAATATAAAAATGCAGCTATACTTGGTGCAGCAGCTATTATATGGGAAGAGATTCATAAGAAAAGCCGCGATTTACAAATGCAAGTAATAACTTAATTAAAACTGTAATTGATTTATTACAAAATAAAATTGTAGGAATTATGAATCGAAAAAAAGTTACGCTTGGAATTGAAATTGGGGGTACACAAACATCCTTTGGCTTGGTAGATATTTCAGGAAATTGTTATATAGAAAGTAAAATTCCTACCAAAGCAAATGAATCGCCAGAAGCATTGTTCGAACGGCTTTACAAAAAATTTAATAAGGTTTACAAAGGGGAATCAAATAAGTATGAACTGCTGGGTGTTGGTATTGGGGCACCGAGTGCAAATTACTACAAAGGTACTGTAGAATATTCATCAAACTTGAATTGGATTTATGTAAACATAATTGACCTGGCAAAAAAATATTTTGATCTGCCGATTGTTATTGCTAACGATGCAAATGCAGCAGCTCTGGGTGAAATGAAATTCGGTGTTGCAAAAAAAATGAAAAATTTTATTCAGCTTACTCTTAGTCGTGGTTTTGGAAGCGGTATTGTTGTTGACGGAAATATTGTTTACGGAAGTGACGGGTTCGCTGGTGAAATCGGGCATACTATTGTAGAAAAGAACGGTAGAAGCTGCGGCTGCGGCAGAAAAGGTTGTCTTGAAACTTATGTTTCTGTTGGCGGTTTGGTAAGAACTTATTATGAATTGCTTTCCAAGATAAATGAAACAAGTGTTCTAAAGGAATTTTCGCCTAATCAGATTAATGCGGATTTGGTTTTGAGAGCAGCTAAGAACGGCGATAAACTTGCAATATCTGCTTTTGAATATACCGGGCAAATTCTTGGTGAAGCATTAGCAAATGTAGTTGCTTATTTAAGTCCGGAAGCTGTAATCCTATCGGAAGGTTTAGCCGCTGCCGGTGATCTGTTGTTAAACCCGACTAAACATCACATGGAAAAAAATATGTTGAACCTATTCCAGGGTAAAGTTGAGATTTTACTATCGGGACTTGTAAAAGGCAATGTAGCTATTCTTGGTGCTAGTGCCTTAAGCTGGCACAATATTCAAAAAAATAAATGATTACTCTTAACCTACAGTAACAATGTTGCAATTCAATTTTCAATCTGTGAACAACCTTGAAAATGATTAACAACAATATAAACTTACCATGAAAGCATTTCTTAAAATTTACTTACTTCTTATTACCGGTTTATCAATTATAACACATGCTCAAGGAATCGATGCTTATAAATATGTATCGCCGCTCCCCAATTCTAAATTTGTTACTAAGGAAACAAATATAATTTTATGTTACGGGGAAAAAATTGATATAAGTACGGTAACAGAAAGAATGGATATCCAAATATTAGGAGAGGGCAGCGGCTCTCACAATTACGAGCCGGTCCTTTCCGATGATGATGAAACAATAATTCTTAATATTCCTATTCCGTTTCAACCCGGCGAAACGGTAAAAATCATTTTTAATACAGATATAAAAACAATATACGGGCAAGTGCTTCCTTCGTTTGAATATTCATTTAATATTTCCCCATTAAAAGAGAGACTCAACTATTCAATACTTAAGAATTATGAAGAGAATTCAGACGAGCAGATCAAATCTTTTCAAAAGGTTCTACCGGTTACGGTAGCAGATTCTATACCTTCAGACTTTCCTAAAATTGAAATTAAAAATATAGACAACAACGCACCGGGCTATGTTTTTATTACAACTTCATCTGTGGTAAACGGAGTGGGATATTATTTGATGATGATTAAAGATGATGGAACTCCATACTACTATAAAAAGTTTGATAATCACTTCCCGGCAGATTTTAAAATGCAGCCGAACGGACTTCTTTCATATGCAGATATGCAGAATGATTATTTCTATGCCGGTGGTGGAGAAGCGGTTCACATATTAATGGATTCTTCTTATGCTGTTGTAGATTCATTTAAAATGGGGAATGGCTATGTTGCTGATGGACATGATTTTCTGCTTCTTCCAAACGGACATGCTCTTATGTTTGCGTACGATCTTCAGCAAGTAGATATGAGTGCACTTGTCCCGGGCGGCAAACCGGGTGCTCTTGTTGCCGGATCTGTGATTCAGGAAGTTGATGCAGATGGTAATGTTGTCTTTCAATGGCGAAGCTGGGATCATGTTCAAATTACAGAATCGTATTTTAATTTGACTCTCGCTGCGTTCGATCCTGTACATGCAAACTCAATAGAATTTACAAACGATGGAAATATTTTAGCTTCATTCAGAAATATCAGCCAGGTTATTAAAATTAGCCGTGCAACCGGTGAAATGATCTGGAGACTTGGCGGAAAGAAAAATGAATTTACTTTTGTAAATGAACATTCAGAAAATTCGCCGCTCTATTTTTCAAGACCACATGGTGTTAGCGAACAAAGCAACGGTAATATTACGCTTTTTGATAATGGCCTCGATCATTCTCCTCAATATTCCCGTGCAGTTGAATATAAAATAGATGAAACAAACAAAACCGCCGAACTTGTTTGGGAGTATAAACACCCGATGAATGTTTACGGCGCTACGCAAGGTAGTGTGCAGCGGCTATCGAACGGCAATACATTAATTTGCTGGGGCAGCGCTCCTAAAGCTAACAATTCATGGCCGGGTGTAACCGAAGTTCATCCTGATGGAACGATCGCCTATGAAATGTATTTCAGAGATGAAGGGATGCTTACTCTGCATGCATTCAGGCATTTGTGGAAAATAAAAGAATACGATCAAGTAACAGAGTTTGAAATTTTACAAGGGAATGAATACGAATTTAATAACAACAGCGATAGCACTTTTACTACACTTAATGTAAATAGTTTTAGCGGTTCAGGTTATAATTCGGTTACAGTAACTAACTATCCGCATGCACCGTACAAACCGGAATTTATTAATAATGCGCCGATTGTTTTAAATAGAAGGGTTGTAATGCAAGCGAGTGAAATTTACGAGATAAACGGAACATTAAGTTTTTACGCTCCCAAAATTGTTGATCAACACGATGCGGAAAGTATTGTTATTTATCAAAGAGATGTTGAAGGTAACGGTGTTTTTGTTCCATTGAATACAACTTATAATAGTGTTACACGGCAGATTTCTGCTGATATAACAAAATTCGGTGAATTTATTTTTTGCGTACCCGGTAACACAGATTTAGCTTATTCACCAACTTTATTGTATCCTAGCGATTCTTCAACAGTAAACCAAACTCTTCCGTTGGAATTGAATTGGACACCCAATGGATATATCAATTCGTATCAACTTCAAGTTGCTTTTAATCCCGAGTTTATAAATCCGTTTATTGATTTGGTTGGTTTGACTGAATCATTGTTTGTGATTGATTCATTAGATCATAATAGTACATATTATTGGCGTGTTAAATCATTCAATTCCGAAGACAGCAGTGATTGGTCCGAAACTTTCTCCTTTACAACAGTTACACCATACGTAGAAATTACAACTCCGAACGGTGGTGAAAAATTTCATAGAGGATTGAAATATTATATTAAGTGGGATGATAATTTCGAAGAAGATGTTGTTATAGAACTCTTAAGAAATAACGAAATTATTTCTGTGATTGATACCACTTCAAGCTCCGGTGTTTACCAATGGGCTGTCAACCAGGGTGTTACCATCGATAACAATTATGCTATAAAAATTAAAAGCTTAGTTGACGAAAATCTTTTTGATTATAGCGATTATACTTTTGAAATAATTGATACAACAACTTCCGTTGAGAACGAGGTTGATAATATTTATTCGTACAGATTGGAACAATGCTATCCCAACCCGTTCAACCCAACAACAACTATTGAGTACACAATACCAACCCCTCCCCTTAGTAAGGGGAGGGATATGGGTGGGGTTGTTACGTTAAAAATCTATAATATCCTTGGACAAGAAATCGTGACACTTGTGGATAAAGAACAATTACCGGGAAAATATCGTATTGATTTTAATGTAGAGGTATTGCATGGAGCGTCTCTACCAAGTGGAGTATATTTTTATACATTAAGAGTTAGTCGTTCGACAAGCTCAGGACAAGAATTTCAGGAAACAAAGAAGATGATACTGATTAAATAAGAAAATTTTTTTATTCTTGTTATAAAGAGATTACAAATGATTAATATGAAAAAATTTGGTGTATTAAAAACCGGCGATGAAATAAATATCTATACATTGATAAATAGCCCCGGATCAAAATTAGAAATAATTAATTACGGGGCTATAATTGTTTCATTACATGTACCTGATAGAAATGGTAAACTGGAAGATGTTGTTACCGGTTATGATTCGTTGGATGGATATGTTGAAGATAAATTTTACTTTGGTGCTGTTGTCGGCAGATACGGTAACAGAATTGCAAAGGGCAAGATTAAACTGGATGGTAAAGAATATCAATTAACAGTTAATAACGGGGAGAATCATTTACACGGAGGTAATAAAGGTTTCTTCAAAGCTGTGTGGGATGTCGAACCGGTTGAATCTGCAAGCGGACCTTCACTGAAACTTACTTACAATTCTCCTGATGGTGAAGAAGGATACCCCGGAAATGTTAAAATGGAAGTTACATATTCCTTAACGAATGAAAACGAACTTGTAGTTGATTATAATGGTAAGACTGACAGAACCACAATATTAAACCCAACGCATCATTCATATTTTAATTTAAGTGCTGATTTTCAAAAAACTATTTTAGATCATGAATTGTTTATCGATGCCGATTACACTACTGAGGTAGGTTCAGATTTAATTCCAACCGGCAAATTGATTCCGGTGGCTGATACTCCGATGGATTTTAAAAAACAAATTCCGATCGGAGCTGGAATCAATTCCAGAGATCAGCAAATAATTTTAGGACGTGGTTATGATCATAATTGGGTACTTAATAATTTTAATGGAAAGGTTAGAAAGATTGCATCATTGCACGACCCCACTTCAGGCAGATTAATGGAAGTACTGAGCGATCAGCCCGGGATTCAATTCTATTCGGGAAATTTTCTTGACGGTTCCAAGAAAGGTAAAAACGGTATAACATATAATTTTCGTTCTGCTCTATGTTTGGAAACCCAGCATTTCCCGGATTCTACAAATCATCCCGGTTTCCCTTCAGTAACACTTAAACCCGGTGAAATATATAAACAAAAAACTATTTACCGCTTTTCAATAAAATAAATTTTCATTTGTAAAAGGGTCATGAAAAAAATAGTTCTGTTGGTAGAAACATCCCGTGAGTTTGGAAGACAGCTTATTTGCGGGATTGCCCGTTACTCCAGGATCAACGGTCCATGGTCGTTTTATAGGGAACCAACCGGATTAAGATCATCTATACCCAAGCTCACAAACTGGGGTGCTGATGGAATTATTATGCGCAACTCGCTGATCAAGAAGGAGCTTCTTGATTTAAAATTACCCACCATTTTAGTTTTACACGATACCAACCGCCCGGATTATTTGCCGGCTGTTGTTACCGATTCCCAGGCAATTGCAAAATTGGCAAGCGAGCACTTGATAAGTAAAGGATTCAAATATTTTGCATTCTGTGGATTTGATAATTATGAATGGTCTAACGCACGTAAATTTCATTTTAAAAAATTTATCGAAGAAACCGGTTACCATGTTTATGTATATGATCAGCCCTCAAAAAATAAAATTCTTAATTGGAAGAACGAGCAAGTTAGAGTTTTAAATTGGCTTAAGTCGTTACCAAAACCAATTGGAATTATGACATGTAACGATGACCGCGGACAACACATACTTGAGGTTTGCAAACTGGTTGGCTTGAAAGTACCTGAAGATGTATCGGTTGTAGGTGTTGATAACGACCCGATGATATGCGAAGTTGGTGATCCGCCGCTTACAAGTATTGCATTAAATGTGGAACCGGCTGGATACGCTACCGCCCAGTTACTAGATGAGTTGATAAATGGGAAAAAAATGTGCGGACAAGAAATACTTGTTACGGCAACACATCTTGTGCAGAGACAATCTACCGATATACTCGCAGTAAACGATCCCGAAGTAGCAAAAGCAATCCGCTTTATTAAACAGAATGCTAAGAATAAACTCCCCGTTAATGAAGTTGTTAAGAACACTTATTTAAATAGACGCAGTTTGGAACTTCGATTCCGGAAAACAATTCACAGGTCGATTCAACAAGAAATAAGACACGTACGCGTTGAATGGATTTCGAAGTTACTTTTGGAAACAGACTTACCCATTTCGGAGATCACTTCGCTTTTTAACTTCACGGATGTAGAGCATATCTCCCGTTACTTCAAGAAGGAAAAAGGAATGGGCTTAAAGGAATTCCGTAAGCTGCACCGTCCTTTTTAACAAATTTTGAGTTTTTTATTCGCAAAATGGTGAGAAAAAAGTAAGAAAAGGCTTCCATAAGACTATCAGCTCCGTTATAATTGAACCGCCAATAATAACTTGTCGAACAATATGAATATTGTTACACACTACTCGATTTTTATTTTTCCTTCTGAAGTTTTGGTCCTACCCCGGAATATTTTCTCTTCTTTAAATCGGTTCGATGTAACGAGTGGAATAGAATCTTATGAGGCGTTCAAATCGTGTGTAAGTAATTCATTAATTCATAACAAACAAATTTAAACGGCGGAAAACAATATGATAAATAATTTTCATTCGCTGCTGACAATTATGATGACCGATCCTACAAATCTATTATCACTTGGCTGGGTCGATTCATTCATAATTATTGTCTATTTCATTTTCGTTCTTGGCATTGGTTACTACTTACTTCGGTTTACTAAAACCGGTGAAGATTTTTTTATGGCCGGTAGAAAAATGACTGCGTGGATTGCCGGACTTTCTTTTGTTGCAGCAAATCTTGGTTCACTCGAATTAATGGGTTGGGCAGCTTCGGCATACCAATACGGTATTCTTGCAACTCACTGGTATTGGATCGGCGCAATACCGGCGATGCTCTTCCTTGGTATAATTATGATGCCGTTCTATTATATCTCAAAGACACATTCGGTTCCCGGCTACTTGAAGTTAAGATTTGGAGAAGGTTCAAGTATGCTTTCGGCAGTTTCATTCGGATTTATGACCGTGTTTATGAGCGGTATAAATATGTATTCAATGGCAATCGTTATGAAAGTTGTTCTCGGTTGGGATATACATTTTAGTATTTGGGTATCATCAATTACTGTGATGGTCTATGTTGTATTAGGTGGATTGCTCTCGGCAATATTTAATGAGGTACTGCAATTTATGTTGATCTGGCTCGGTGCTTTGATCATTCCCATAATCGGATTAATTGAAACGGGTGGCTGGGATGGAATGGTTGAAAGGATCAGCCAAAACTTTCCGGCTGGAGATTATACACATCTCTGGAGTACGATGGGTTCATTCCAGGATAACCCGATGGGAATTCACTGGACAGGAATTGTATTCGGACTTGGATTAATAATTTCATTTGCTTACTGGACTACAGATTTTCTTGTAGTGCAAAGAGTCCTTTCTGCAAAAGATTTACGCTCAGCAAAAATGGCTCCGATAATCGGTGCCGGATTTAAAATGATGGTACCGTTCATCGTTATTCTTCCCGGTTTGTTAGGATTAGCAGTTATTCTTCCACCGCTTGTTGGCGAAAATCAAGTTAGTGCAATGAATCCTCATAGTTATAATGAAGTTTTACCGTTGATGCTTGCGCGTTATGCCGGTCCCGGTTTACTTGGCCTTGGTGTTACGGCATTAATCGCCGGTTTCATGTCTGGTATGGCCGGTAATGTTAGTGCCTTTGCAACAGTTTGGACATATGATATTTACAAACCGACGCATTTAAAATTATCCAAGAAAGAAGAAAGCGATGCATATTATGTAAAGATTGGAAGATGGTGTACAGTGCTTGGTGTATTTGTCAGTATCGGTACTGCTTACCTTGTTCAACAGTTTGCAAGTATAATGGATTATGTACAAGCACTATTTAGTTTCTTTGTCGCACCGTTATTCGGGACAGTTATACTTGGAATGCTATGGAAACGTGCAACGGCCGCCGGTGGGTTCTGGGGATTGTTTGCCGGTATCGGTTCATCAATTGGAATGTGGGCATGGGTTAAAATTTATCCCGGTGCTTTGAAATACATCGCACTTTCAGAACATGCAAAAGACATGGCTGAAAACATGTACCGTGCGTTATGGTCATGGCTGATATGTGTTATTGTTACTGTTGTCGTTAGTTATTTAACAAGACCGAAGGCGGATTCCGAATTAGTAGGATTAGTAAGAGGATGTACCGATATACCTTCCGAAGGAGATCTCCCGTTAATCAAAAGACCAATCTTTTGGGCTTCGATTGTGTTTGCAATTTTCATTGTATTAAACATCATTTTCTGGTAGGAGGAAATTATGATCGAGAATAAAGGAATATCAATTTGGTTTTTTATCGGGTCGCTCTTACTCATTTATGGAGTAGCAATAACCATCGCAAATGTCTATGAAATGATTTCTCCTTCTATGGAAAAGCAGATAGTTCTAAGGGAACTGAACTTTGGAGTTTGGTGGGGTATCTTGCTTGTAATTGTTGGGCTGATCTACTTTATAAATTTTAGACCCTGGAAAAAAGGTAATAACAATAAAAATTAAATTGAATCAAATGCCGGTTACGGAGATACTATGAACAAACTTGTTATTGGATTGGATTTTGGAACCAACTCTTGCCGTTCTCTAGTTGTTGATGTAATGGATGGTAAGGAAATTGCATCGCATGTTTTTCCTTACCCCTCGGGAAAAGATGGAGTAATAATTGATGAATCGGATCCAAATTTAGCCCGGCAAAATCCAAACGATTATTTATTAGGAATCGAAGTAACTATTAAAGAAGCATTACAAAAAGCGAAACAATTCTACCCTGATTATAAACCTGAAGATGTTATCGGTGTTGGTGTTGATACTACCGGCAGCAGCCCGATGCCGGTAGATATAAACGGACAAGCACTTTGTAATAACCCGAAGTTCAAAGATAACCCGGCTGCTTATGTGTGGTTGTGGAAAGATCATACAAGTTTTGCCGAAGCTGCATCGATAACAAAAACAGCAGCCAATTTTCGTCCGCAATACCTAGCAAAAATTGGAGGAGTCTATTCATCTGAATGGTGGTGGAGTAAAATTTTGCATTGCAAGAAAACTTCACCGGAAGTTTTTGATGCAGCTTATAGCTGGATGGAAATTTGCGATTGGATACCGGCTAATTTAATTGGTGACCTAAAGCCGCAAAATGTTAAACGTAGTATTTGTGCAGCCGGTCATAAGGCTATGTTCAATCCGGACTGGAATGGATTACCCGATGAAGAATTTTTAGAAATACTTTCGCCCGGCTTGGGCAAGTTGAGAAAACGGTTGTTCGACAAAGCTTTTACCGCAGAAAACATAATCGGATTTCTTTCTAAAGAGTGGGCTGATAAATTAAGTCTTACAACAAATGTTGCAGTAGCTGTCGGTGCTTTTGATGCCCATATGGGTGCAGTAGGTGCCGGTATATCTACCGGTACACTTGTTAAGATATTGGGAACGAGTACATGCGATGTGATGATCTCATCACATAAAGAAAAATTGAATGACATACCCGGAGTGTGCGGAATTGTTGATGGCTCCGTAATGGATGGTTATTACGGAATTGAGGCCGGACAGTCTGCTGTTGGCGATATCTTTTTATGGTTTGTGAATAATCTTGTTCCGGAAAATTATGGAAGAACTCAAGACGAAAAATTTATTAATCTCGAAAGGGAAGCATCGAAATTAAAACCCGGTGAAAGCGGATTACTTGCACTCGATTGGAACAATGGCAACAGAACAATTTTAGTTGATGTCCGGCTTGCCGGATTATTATTAGGACAAACACTTCATACCAAACCACACGAAATCTACCGCGCATTAATTGAAGCGACAGCTTTTGGTGCATTAGCAATAATCGATCGTATCGAAGAGTATGGGGTGCCGATCAAAGAAGTTGTGAATTGCGGCGGACTTGCAGCAAAGAACCCATTGTTAATGCAAATTTATGCGGATGTAACCGGTCGACCCATGAAAATATCTCGGAGTGATCAAACACCGGCTTTGGGCGCTGCTATCTTTTCTGCCGTTGCTGCCGGTAAAAAATCCGGCGGTTATGATTCTATTGACAAAGCAATTAAAAATATGACCGGGACAAGTTCTGTCTTTCAACCGATACCGGAAAATTATGATGTATATAAAAAACTTTATCGTTTATATAAACAACTTCATGATGGATTTGGAAAAGCTGGTTGGAATGGAAACATGTTCAACGTAATGAAAGATCTGCTAAACATCAGAGATGAGGTTAGGAGAAATAAATAATGATTGAGAAATTGAAAAAGGAAGTTTTGCAAGCTAATCTTGATCTTGTAAAGTACGGCCTGGTAACATTAACATGGGGAAATGTAAGCGGTATTGATCGATCGGAAGGGTTGGTTGTGATTAAACCAAGCGGAGTTAGTTATGATAAGCTTACTGAAAATGACATGGTTGTTGTTAATCTAAATGGAAATGTTGTTGATGGGAAAAAGAAACCTTCAAGTGATACGCCTACGCACATAGAATTATATAAAGCATTTTCAGAAATTGGCGGAATAACTCACACACATAGTAAATATGCAACAATCTTTGCACAAGCTTGCAAAGAAATCCCATGTTTTGGAACAACACATGCGGATCATTTCTCCGGGAAAATTCCGTTAACAAGATTCTTAACAAAAAAAGAAGTTGAAGACGGTTACGAAAAGAACACCGGGAAAATTATCATCGAGAGATTCAAAAAATTAAATCTGCTTTTAATACCGGCAGTATTGGTAGCCGGTCATGGACCGTTTACTTTCGGAAAAGATGCTGCCGAATCAATAAAGAACAGTTTGGTTCTTGAAAGAGTTGCCGAAATGGCAATAGGTACTGTTCAGCTTAATAAGAATGTTAAAGAGCTGCTAAAATATATTTCAAACAAACATTATCGCCGGAAACATGGCCCGGATTCTTATTATGGACAAAACGATTCCGGTGATAAGGAATAAAATTTTTCTGAGGGAAAAATGATCGATCTAAAAAATTATGAAGTCTGGTTTGCAACTGGCAGTCAGCATCTTTACGGACCACAGACACTTCAGCAAGTGGCAGAAGATTCACAATTTATTATTGATGGCTTGAATCAATCAGGTAAAATTCCGGTAAAGATAATTTTTAAACCGGTACTAACTACGCCGGAAGCAATCAAATCGATTTGTCTGGAAGCGAACAATGATAAAAATTGCATCGGGCTTATAACATGGATGCATACTTTCTCCCCGGCAAAAATGTGGATAGCCGGGCTAAAAATTTTGAGCAAACCATTTGTTCATCTACATACACAATTCAACCGTGATATACCATGGAATACTATTGATATGGATTTCATGAATTTAAATCAATCTGCACACGGCGACCGCGAGTTTGGTTTTATCGGTACAAGGATGAATAAGAAAAGAAAAGTTATTGTTGGTCATTGGCAAAGTGAATCGGTTCAGGAAAAACTTGCGACCTGGACAAGAGTTGCATCCGCATGGGCGGATATGCAAGATACAAAGGTTGCACGTTTTGGCGATAACATGCGCGAGGTTGCTGTTACCGAAGGCGATAAAGTTGAAGCTCAATTACGTTTTGGATATTCCGTGAACGGGCATGGCGTAGGAGAATTAGTGCAATATATAAAACAAGTATCGGAATCTGACATTGATAAACTTATATCAGAATACAATGATAAATATATTGTTGCTTCAGCGGCACGTTTAGGCGGTGATAAATATGATAACCTTCGTGATGCTGCACGCATTGAACTTGGAATGCGGACATTTTTACAAGAAGGAGGCTTCAAAGCATTTACAACTACTTTTGAAGATTTATATGGCTTGAAACAACTGCCGGGTCTTGCTGTCCAGCGTTTGATGAATGATGGTTATGGATTTGGTGCTGAAGGTGATTGGAAAACCGCTTCATTGGTGCGTGCCATGAAAATTATGTCGCATGGATTAAAAGGCGGTACATCTTTCATGGAAGATTACACTTATCACCTCGATCCCGATGGAATGAAAGTTCTTGGCGCTCACATGCTTGAAGTTTGCGAATCAATTGCGGACGGCAAACCAAATCTCGAAGTACATAAACTTGGCATTGGCGGAAAAGATGATCCTCCGCGTTTAGTTTTTAATGTTCCGGGCGGTCCGGGGTTGAATGCCTCAATTATTGATATGGGAAACCGGTTCAGGTTAATTGTAAATGAAGTTGAAGTAGTAAAGCCCGATAAACCGCTTCCTAAACTTCCGGTTGCAAGAGTTATGTGGATTCCCAAACCAAATTTAGAAGTTGGAGCCGGTGCATGGATATTAGCCGGCGGTGCTCATCATACCGGTTTCAGCCAGGCAATAACTTCCGAATACATGGAAGATTTTGCCGACATGGCTGATATAGAATTTGTTTTGATTGATGATTCAACAAAAATATCTGGGTTCAAAAAAGAACTTCAGTGGAATGAAGTTTATTATCAATTAAGAAAGTAAATAAGATTTAAGTAAGTCGTGAAATTTTGCAGTCTACTTTTCAATACTAAGGAATAAATATGCGGCTGTTAGTTTTTTACAATGAGAAAAACAGAATTAACATTTACTTAAAACAAATTTACTTTTCTATCATTTTTCTTTTAACAGTAATATCATCGATTAACGCGCAAACAACCGGGAAAATTTCGGGAAAAATTATTGATGGCCAAACCGGCGAGCCGTTGATTGGTGTTAATATCATAATCGAAGGAACAAGATTAGGCAGCAGCTCCGATATAAACGGTGACTTTTACATTATCAATATTCCACCCGGTACGTATAGAGTAAAAATCAGTATGGTTGGTTATGAAACAAAAATTGTTCAGAATGTAGTAGTATCGGTAAACAGAACGACTAGTGTTGATGCCGAACTTAACGAGACGGTAGTTCAGGGGCAAGAAGTTATTGTAACTGCAGATAGAATAACAACCAAGAAAGATCAAACAAGTTCCGTTAGAAATGTTAACTCAGATCAAATTAAAATGCTGCCGGTAGAAAATATTAATGCAGTTGTGCAGATGCAAGCCGGTGTTGTTGCCGGGCATTTCCGCGGCGGCCGTCTTGATGAAGTTTCCTACCTTGTTGATGGTTTATATGTTGATGAAGCATCGGGCAGAAGCCGCGCTGTTAGAGTTGAAAAAGAAGTTGTCTCCGAAATAGAAGTTATTACCGGAACGTTCAATGCCGAATACGGTAATGCAATGAGCGGAATAGTTAATGTTGTTACAAAAGATGCCGGTAATGATTTCCACGCTTCCGCAACAGTCAGCTCTTCTAATTTTTATACTTCCAATAAAGATATCTTCTTTGGTTTGGAAGACTCGGATTTTTTTAGAACAAAAGATTACCAGTTATATCTCGAAGCTCCAATAGTTAAAGATATACTTTCTGTTTTTGTTAATGGAAGATTCCAGGATATCAAAGATCAGTATAACGGAATAAAAAGATTTGAGTCCGATAACTACAGTAATTTCTTAAATGAAAATGCTTCACAATGGTATTCCGAACATACCGGCGACAGCGGCTTGGTTGCCATGGGAACGAGTAAAGATTTTTCACTCTTCACTAAACTTTCGTTCAAACCGGTTACTTCTATAAGATCGTCTTTAACTTATTCTTTGAACAAGACCGATTCAAAATGGTATTCGCACTACTGGAAATATAACCCGGATGGGAGAAGTACGAATCACACACGTACGGATATGGTTGCTTTTCAGTTGAATCATACACTTACAAATGATCTTTTCTATGAATTCAAGTTATCGTATTTAAAAAACAGTGATGGTACTTATCTCTTTGAGAATCCATACGATTCACAGTACATTCATGATGAATATTCTATTAACACCGGCGCCGGTTTTTCTACCGGGGGACAAGATAAAAATTATTACAAAAGATTATCACAAGATATTAGTGCAAAGTTTGATGCAACATGGCAGCTTAATAAAAATCATATTCTTAAAAGCGGATTCCTTTACACAAAACATGATATCGATCTATTCAATGCTCAAATAAAAAATAAATATGAGGGCACTGCGGATGAATATACTTATGTAATTGATTCGGTTACCAATAAAAGAGTTTATCTTTATTACGAACCGACCTTAGTAACGGAGGAATCGATCTATTCGGATATATATCGTGTTTACCCGGTAGAGTTCTCATTATATCTGCAAGATAAAATGGAATATGATTACATGGTTATCAATTGCGGTCTGCGGTATGATTACTTCGATCCGGCAGCAACATATCCTTCGCAGCTAAGAAACCCGGCAAACCAATTAAGTTATCCCGATAATCCTAAATATATGAGTACATATCCCAAAGCAAATACAAATTCACAATTAAGTCCTCGCTTTGGAATTTCTTACCAGCTTGGTGAAATGGCACTGCTTCGTTTTTCGTATGGACATTTTTTCCAGATGCCGCCTCTATATGCGTTGTACACGAATTCCCGGCATATAATTGGTGTAGAAGATTATACTACAACAATGGGCAATCCTTTAGTTAAACCGCAGAAAACTATTCAATATGAAATTGGATTATGGCAGCAGTTGATCAAAGGAATGAGCATAGAGGTCGCTGTTTTTTATCGAGATATTTATGATTTACTAAGTACAAGAATTATTACAACATTTAACCAGGTGCGGTATGGATTATACAGCAACAAAGATTATGGTAATGCACGTGGTCTTGAATTGAAATATGATTTTTTCTCTGAACCAATAACTGCAACAATAAATTATACTCTCCAGTACACAAAAGGAAATGCCGATAACCCGGTTTTCAATTTTTCGCGTGCCGGTTCAAACATGGACCCGGTTAGCGTACTGATACCGATGAGCTGGGATCAACGCCATACTCTTAATTTATCTGTTGGGTAT
>DYJK01000142.1 GCA_020723165.1 Melioribacter roseus
GCAAAAAACAGACGGGGAATTTTTTGCGCGATATGATGCAAATGCCAAAGCAGTAGATGGTGGCGGCGGTGCACGTTACGATGAACCCGAATGGGATGCAAACGGATATTTTATTCAACTAATAAAAATGTATTTCGATAAAACCGGTGAATGGCTTACAGATAAAAATAAAATTTATAATGCCGCAGATTTTTTGGTACGAAGTATCGATGAAGAAGGACTTCTTTACGAAGGGGGAATTGTTGAATGGACCGGATATCTTCCGGCAACAAATATGGTTTGTGCCGCCGGATTAAAAACAGCTTCACAAATCGCATCAAAGTTTGGCGATATAGAAAAATCGAAACAATATTCGAATGCTTATCAAACTCTCTCTTCATCAATGAAAAAATTATTTGATGCAAGCCGCCAAACTTACACGGCAGTTCGATACACAACCGAAAAAGCGGAAGGGAACAAAAGCATTTCCGAAAAACAAGGCAAGAAATTTTTTCTGTGGGATACTTCAATCTATTACGGAATAATTTGGGGTTATTCCGATCACAAAGAATTTGAACTCTCGAATAAATTTTTGATAGATAATACAGTAACACTCGGCGGAGCGATGCAGTATTTTGAAGCGTACGACAACGGCTGGCTTGAAGCATACGGTAAGAATGCTTTCTTTTTTCCTTCGGCAGCCTCAGCTCAATACAACATTTCAAAAGGAAATTTAAAACCGGCAAAGATACACATCGATTGGATGATAAAAAATTCCAACAACTACGGATTAATGCCCGAAAGAATTTTGGTGCCGGAAAATATTGTGAGCGATGCATCTCCGCTTTCGTGGTGCAACGCTGAATTTGCGATGTCGGTTTTATTATTCAGTGAAAAATATAAAGGTGAGTAAAATGAAAAAATTATTATATGGTTTTATTGTGCTATTGGTTGCTGTTTCGTACAGTGCGGCGCAACCCAATAATTTTGTGAAAGCAGAGGGGAATAACTTTGTTGATGCAGATGGGAACGTTCTAATTCTTAAAGGAATCAATCTCGGCAACTGGCTCAATCCCGAAGGCTACATGTTCCATCTTGAAAACACAAGTTCGTTCAGACTGATTGATAATGTTATTAAAGAATTAGTCGGTGCTGATGATGCGGTAAAATTTTGGAAAACGTTTCGTGATAATTATATCACGAAGGAAGATATTCATTTCATAAAGAGTACCGGATTAAATCATATCCGCCTTCCGTTCAACTTCAAAATTTTTCTTGTGGAAGATTATCCTGAAATTTATCTCGAAGAAGGATTCAAGAGATTGGACGATGCAATCAAGTGGTGCCGCGAAGAAAATCTTTATGTAATTCTCGATATGCACGCCGCACCCGGCGGACAAACCGGGGACAACATTGACAACAGTTGGGGCTATCCGTACATTTTTGAAAATGAAAAAGCTGTTCAGACCGCTGTTAATCTATGGAAAAAATTAGCTGATAGATATAAAGACGAAACTATTGTGATCGGTTATGATTTGCTGAACGAACCAATCGCACATTTTTTAGAAAACAAAGATGAGTTGAATCCAAAACTTGAACCTCTTTACAAAAGAATGACAACTGCAATCCGCGAAGTGGATAAAAATCATATCATCTTTCTTGGCGGTGCTCAATGGAATACAAACTACAAAGTTTTCGGCGAGCCGTTCGATAAAAATCTTGCATACACTTTCCACAAATACTGGATGCCGCCAGAACAAGATCATGTTCAAGAGTATGTTGATTTTAGAGATAAGTACCACGTACCGCAGTACCTCGGCGAATCAGGTGAGAACGATGACGAATGGGTTGATGCATTTAGAAAATTATTAGATAAGAATGAAATCAGCTGGTGTTTCTGGCCCTACAAAAAAATGGATTCAACACGTGGCATAGCTTCTTTTACAAAAACAAAAGAGTGGGAAGAAATTATTAAGTATGCAGAAGGTTCAAGAAAAAATTATGACGAGCTAAGAAAAAACCGGCCAAAACGTGAAGTTGTGAACAAAGCATTAAACGATTTACTCGAGAACATAAAATTCAAAAACTGTACAATTAATAACGGCTACTTAAAAGCACTTGGTGTTCAATAATTTTCGTCTTTGGGCTCTCTGCGCCTTCTCCGCGTTCTTTGCGGTTAAATTCGCGGCGGCGGATAACGTAGAAGTCGCAAAGAATGCGCTCAGAACACAGAGGTATTTTATGAAAAAATTTTTTATAATTTTTTTTGTTTCATCTCTTTTACTTGCTCAATACGATGATTCCGGCAAACGAGGCGAATATTATTCTAAAAAAAATTATTCCGGCGGAACGATTCCAACATTTGCAGAAAACAAAAGCAAACTTCCGTTGCCGATACTCGAAGACAACAAAGATTATGTAGATTTATATTGGCGTGCGTGGGAACTCGCATTCGATCATTTCAAAAAACCGCCGGAAGGTTCGCCGTTCGTATCAAATTTTATTGATGAAGCTTTCTCGCCTTCTGTTTTCCAGTGGGATACAATTTTCATGATCATGTTCGCGCGGTATGCTCATCACATTTTCCCGTCAATCGAATCGCTCGATAATTTTTATTGCAGACAATACGAAAGCGGCTACATCTGCCGCGAAATTTGGGAAACCAACGGCGAAGATTACGTTTTCGAAGGAAGGGAACACACAGTTAATCCGCCTCTCTTCGGCTGGGCTGAAATTGAAACGTATAAACTGACCAACGACAAAAGCCGCTTCAAAAATATTTTACCGGCACTTGAAAAGTATGCCGGGTGGCTCGAAAAATTCCGCAAGAAAGAAAACACGAAACATAATTTGTACTGGCAAACGGGACTCGGTTCCGGAATGGATAATACTCCGCGCAACGGCAGTGCATGGATTTGTATGTCTGCACAGATGTGCATGTTCTACAAAGATCTTTCTTTTATCAGCAGTGAAATCGGTGAGAAAGAAAAAGCTGAAAAGTATCTGCAAAAATCAAAAGAGATTGCCGGAAAGATTAATCAATTAATGTGGAACGAAGAAGACGGGATGTATTACGATCTCGATGACGACGGGAATCAAATCAAAGTAAAAACGATTGCATCGTTCTGGTCCCTTCTTGCCGGAATTGCTGATTATGCAAAAGCAGAAAAGATGCTGAACAATTTAAAAGATGCAAAAACTTTTTGGCGTACCGTTCCGTTTCCATCTCTCTCTGCCGATCATAAAGATTATGCACCGGATGGAAAATATTGGCTCGGCGGAGTGTGGGCGCCGACAAACGTAATGGTGATTAAAGGTCTCGATAAATTTGCGCAAGGTTACGATCATTCATTTTACTACCGCGAGTTTGCGAAACTTGCAGCGGAAATTTATCTCGATGCAATGTACGAAGTTTATAAAAAGACCGGAACGATTTGGGAAAATTATTCGCCCGAAGCAAAATGGCGCGGCGTGTGGGCACAGCCAAATTTTGTAGGATGGAGCGGATGCGGACCGATTATGCTGTTGATCGAAAATGTTTTGGGAATTCAAGCAGATGCAAGCAAAAACGAAATCACCTGGTACTTGAATAGAATTGACAAGCACGGAATTGAAAATTTAAGATTCGGCGAAACAACCGCTTCGTTAATCTGCGAAAGAAGGTTAGCGGTTGATAAATCTTGCGAGGTTACAATCAAAACTGATAAACCGTTCAAGCTTACTGTGTTGAACTGGATGAAACCGGCAAAAACTTTTGAGATAAAAGAAGGCGCGAACAAATTAACGATTAATTAATTCTCTGTGGGAAAAAGAAGTTCACGCAAAGACGCAATGAACTCGCAAAGGCTCAAAAGAAATTTCGTATAACCATTAGACAATTTAACAATAGAACAGTGCTGCCATGAAACAATACAAAATATTTTTAACACTGCTTGTAATTTTTCTTCAACCATACTTATACGCACAATCAATTTCACTTCCTTCTCAATGGCTTTTCAAAATGGGAGACGATCCAAAATACAGCGAAGTAAATTTTGAAGACAGCGGCTGGGAAAAACAAAGCATTCCCGGCAATTGGGAAAGCCAGGGTTATCCCGAATACAACGGCATAGCATGGTACCGCATCCATTTTGATGTCGATAAAAAATATCTCGGAAGAGAATTATATCTCTTGCTCGGCAAAATCGATGATGCGGACGAAACATATTTGAACGGAACGTTGATTGCATCTTCGGGAAAATTTCCGCCCGAAAGTGTAACGGCATGGAATGATCAAAGAATTTATGAAATACCGAAAGAAATTTTGAAAGAGAAAAATGTTATTGCAATCCGTGTTTACGATGGACAAGGCGGCGGCGGAGTGCATAGCGGTATTGTCGGCATCTACGGCAAAAGTAAATTTATGAAAGCCAATAATCCAGAACCAGCACCGAAAAAATCTTTTTACCAGATTACAACAGCAAACGGATTAATAGCGGCAGTTTACAACGAAAGATTGAACGTGGTGGAATCTGTTTCACCTCACATTTTTCAAATGTATGATCTCGGCAAATCAGTCAGACCGTTTGTAAAAAATTTATTTTTAGAAACCGAAAACCAGCCGCTGGCTACAAGCCACTATCTCAATACGCACATCGTAAAAGTAGCGTATCAAGATTTCTCGGTTTACTACTTCGCCCCGTTTTCAATGAATGAAAAAGTTTTTGTTGCAATGATTGAAGGTGAGAAAGGAAAAATTAAGAATCTCGATTTCATTTTTTCTGCCGATTACGGCGAACTGCTAACAAAAAATATTTTGGTAGATGTCGATTCGAAGAAGTCGCAAAAGTTTTTCCTCTTCTCATTCAATGATTCGCTTCATAATAACAGTTTGACAATAGAACAATTTGGGAATGAAACAACTCTCAAGAATCTATTGAATAATGAAGTCGATTACATGCACAAAATTTTCAAGCAAGCTTTCATTCCAAATGGCCTAACAGATGACGAAAAGAATCTTTACGAACAGTCGATTGCTGTTTTGAAAATGGGACAAGTTTCGCAGAGAGAAGTTTTCCCAAAATCGCGCGGACAAATTCTCGCATCGCTTCCTCCGGGCAATTGGAATATCGGCTGGCTTCGCGATGCTACTTATGCAATAATGGCTTTGAACAAACTCGGTTTGTATGATGAAGCGAAAAATGCACTCAACTTTTTTTTGAATGCCGATGCCGGATATTATAAAAATTTTATTTGGGAGGGGATCGATCACGGCGTAAAAGTTGATTATAAACTTTCCGTGTGCCGTTATTTTGGAATCGGGAAAGAAGAATCAGATTTTAACGAGAACGGTCCAAACATGGAGCTCGACGGCTTCGGACTTTTTCTTACAGCGTTTTCGGATTATGTGAACAAATCAAACGATAAAAATTTTCTGAAAGATAATTATGAAACTCTTACAAAATTAATTGCCGACCCCGTCATTACTTTTATTGAACTGGATAACTTGATTAGAAAAGAATCGGGTCCGTGGGAACAGCATTTGCCGGGACGCAAACAAGCTTTCACTTCAATTGTCAATTCTGCCGGACTTAGAGTGTTTGCAGAACTTTTGCAAAAAAATGATTATAAAGATTACCAAAAATATTTCGAAGCATCGGAACGATTGAAAAACGGGATCGAGCAAAATTTATTCTACGAACAAAAATTGATTAAAGGATTTTGGGAAGCGGAAACTCCACAAACAAAAGATTTTTACGACGGCGGCACAATCGAAGCATTCACTCAAAAAGTTTTTACCGATAAGAATTTTTTCGAGACCCATTTCAAAGAATATGAAAAAATTTTACGGATCGATAACCGCCGCGGCTTCTCGCGGTTGAACAATCCCGATTGGTACACAATCAGCGAATGGCCCTTTCTCGATTTTAGAATTGCAATTGCGCTGAATAATTTCAACAGAAGAAGCGAAGCAAAATATTTGATTGACTCGATTACTAATTATGCAAAGCTGAATTTTAATTACATCGCCGAACTTTACAATTACGATGATGAAAACTACGGCGGCGCAATTCCGATGATCGGTTACGGCGCCGGCGCATACATTTTGGCTATTACAGATTATTATAAACAATAACTCTGTGCCTCCGTTTCTCTGTGGTTATCTTTTTTACACAGAGGTACAGAGACGCAAAGGAGAAAAACAATGAAAAAAATATTTTTACTTCTTTTATTTTCATCGATGATTTTTGCACAAACGCCTCCGTACAAAAATTCTTCGCTGCCGGTTGAAGAAAGAGTAAATGATTTACTCGGCAGATTAACGCTCGAAGAAAAAATTGATCTTCTCGGCGGAACCGGATTTGCAACAAAACCTATTGAGCGGCTCGGCATTCCCGAACTGCGAATGAGCGATGGGCCGCTTGGCGTGCGATGGGATCAAGCAACTGCATTCCCAGCTGGAACAGCAATGGCAGCAACATGGAATCCCAGATTAGTTAGAAAACTCGGCGTGGCACTCGGCAGAGAAACAAAAGGGAAAGCACGTCACGTAATTCTTGGACCCGGCGTTAATATAGCCCGTCTGCCGATGAACGGAAGAAACTTTGAATACCTCGGCGAAGACCCGTTTTTGACTTCGCAGCTTACGGTCGAGTACATTAAAGGCGTGCAGAGTGAAGGTGTAGCGGCAACAATAAAACATTTTGCAGCCAACAATCAGGAACATGAAAGAGATTTTGTAGATACCGAAGTGAGCGAGCGTGCGTTGAATGAAATTTATTTTCCGCACTTCAAAGCCTCCGTACAAGAGGCAGATGTGCTTTGCGTGATGTGTTCCTACAATAAAGTTAACGGATTTTGGGCGAGCGAAAATGATTATCTAATGATTGACCGGCTCAAAAAAAATTGGGGCTTTACCGGGTTGGTAATGAGTGACTGGGGTGCAGTTCATCATTCGCTTCCGGTTGCAAAAGGCGGACTCGATCTCGAAATGCCCGACGGCAAATATCTTAATCAAAAAACTTTGCTCGATGAAATCAAAAATGGAAACGTTCCTCTTGAAACAATTAACGATAAAGTGACGAGAATCCTTCGCGTGATCTTCAAACTCGGTTTATTCGATCAACCGGAATGGAAAGAAGACCCTTCGTTAGTTAACACGAAAGAAAACAGAGACATCGCATACGAAACCGCGAAAGAAGGAATTGTTCTTTTGAAAAATGTGGCACATCCCGCTATTAGCGGGGAAAAGAATATTCTGCCTCTTTCGAGTGATAAAATAAAATCAATTGCAGTGATTGGACCGAACGCAGCAATAGCACGAACCGGCGGCGGAGGAAGCTCGATGGTTTCTCCATATGATCCGGTAAGTGCACTCGACGGTCTAAAAAATAAAATCGGCGATAAAATAGAAATCAATTATTCACCGGGACTTTTCCTCGATACCGATGTTCTTCCTATTGGTGAAAATAATCTTTTTGTAGATGCAGATGGAAAACAAAAAGGCTTGCAAGCAGAATATTTCACAAATAAAAATTTGGAAGGCGAGCCGGCACTCAAAAGAATAGACGGCAAAGTTAATTTTGATTGGGGCGGCGACAAACCGGCAAGCGAAATCGATGATGATAATTTTTCGGTAAGATGGACAGGTTACATCAAAGCGGTTAAATCGGGAAAGTTCACAATCAATGCTTCGAGCGATGACGGTGTTCGTCTCTGGATAAATGATAAACAGGTGATTGATGATTGGACCGATCACGCAATAGTAACAAACAGCGCAGACGTTGAAATGGAAGAAGGAAAATTTTACAAAGTAAAATTGGAATATTATGAAAACGGCGGCGGCGCTGTTTGCGTTTTGGGATGGCGTCTGCCCGATATCGATCCGTTAATTGCCGCAATTGAAACTGCAAAGAAATCCGATGCTGCAATTATCTTTGCCGGAAATTCATACACGATTGAATCCGAAGGATTTGATAGAAAGGATTTATTCCTCCCGGGCAATCAGGATGATCTGATTAAAAAAATATGCGAAGTAAATCCGAACACAATTGTTGTGCTGTTAGCCGGTGCACCGGTTGTTATGAACGAATGGATCGACAAAGTAAAAGGAATTGTTCAAGCATGGTTCCCCGGCACGGAAGGAGGAAATGCAATTGCAGATGTTTTACTTGGCAATTATAATCCTTCCGGAAAATTACCGATGACTTTCCCTAAAAAGTGGGAAGACTGCTCTGCATTCAACTCATATCACAAAGAAGACGGAAGAACAGTTTATGATGATGATATTTTTGTAGGCTACAGACATTTTGATAAATATAATATCGAGCCGCTCTTTCCGTTCGGCTTCGGACTTTCGTACACAACATTCGGATACGATACTTTGAAAGTAGAAAAAATTGCCGGCGATAAATTTGAAGCGAGCTTTACAATTACAAACACGGGCAAAGTTGACGGCGCCGAAATTGCGCAGCTTTATATTTCTCAAGTAAATCCGGTGATTGAAAAAGCGCCGAAAGAGCTGAAGGGATTTGATAAAGTTGAATTGAAAGCCGGCGAAAGCAAGACAGTAAAAATCACAATTGGTAAAAATGATTTTGCATATTTCGATGAAGATACAAAAGATTGGAAAGTTGATTCGGGCAAATATCAAATTATAATCGGCGCTTCATCGAGAGATATAAAACTTACACAAACAGTAGAATTATAATTTTTTGTAGAGACGCCATATAGAGTCTGTTGCAAAACTCTCTGCGTACTCTGCGACTTCTCAGCGGGCTCTGCGGTAAAAAGATTTTCACGCAAAGGTCGCTGGCATAGCCATCCCTTCGGGAAAAGAATGTGCAAAGACCGCAAAGGAAAAACAAAGTTTAAGTTACGTAACACGCCATATATGGCTTCTCTACGACCTCTTGGCGACATAATCGGTAAATACAAAGCAGCCGTTAAACGCTGGGCAAATAAAAACGGTTATTCTTCTTTCGCATGGCAATCACGTTTTTATGATAGAATAATCCGCAATGAAAGAGAATTGTACAACATCAGAAAATATATAGAACAAAATCCATTGAAATGGGAATGGAAAAAGACACTACAGAAAATATTTTTGA
>DYJK01000009.1 GCA_020723165.1 Melioribacter roseus
CACATATCATAACCAGCATTAATAAAGTTCCCTTTCAAATTCCTTGTACATTTTTTCACTTGCATTATTCAATTTGAAAAGTTAAAATATAAACAAGACTATCAGTATTTTGTGGGAGAGCTATGAAATCACTTAAAGATTTACTTACATCCAGACCTCTGCATACTGTTTTATCGGGTTCATACATAATTGATGTTATTCATTTTATGGCTGAACGGAATATCGGGCTTGTACCGGTATTATCAATCGATGGCAAATTGCTGGGTGTTTTTTCCGAAAGAGATTTAGTGCGCAGAGTGATTGCAAAAGAATTGGATCTTGCTTCTACTGTTGTTGATGAGGTAATGTCCAAAGATCTTGTGATTGCAGATGTGAATGAATCATACCAGGTTTGTCTAAAAAAAATGAACGATAGAAAAACCCGCCATATATTAGTCATAGAAAATGAGAAAATGATTGGTATATTATCAATACGAGATTTATTAGAACTCGACATAAAAGTGCAGCAAGAAACAATAGAAGTACTTCACAACTATATATACTCGAAATAATATGGATAATTTACTTTCCGGACAGCTCAATGCAGTCAGCATCATTCAGTTAATGCTTGCACCGGCTATTATGATAAGCGCATGCGGTTTGTTATTACTTGGCATGAACAATCGTTACTCACTTGTTGTTAATAGAATAAGATTGCTGAATGAAGAGAAGCGAAGATTGCTTATGAAAGTTGGAGAAAAACCGATAACAACAGATGAAAATGTACGATTGGAAAGCATAGCAAAACAGATCAGCTTTTTGGTTTACCGCGTTAAACTTGTCCGCAATTCTGTTTTAAGCTATGCAATTGCAGTAGGACTTTTTGTACTAACCTCGCTTCTTCTCGGAATTTCTTCGGTGCTATCAATTTTTAAACTAAATTATTTTATCATAATTACTTTTCTTCTAGGAATGGTATCCGTATTAGCCGGGGTTTTATTTGCCGGTTTCGAGACGAAAAAAGGTTACGATATAATTAAGTTTGAAGTCCAGGCACATGAGTGAGGACAAATATCTTTCGAAGAAAGATTTTCTTAAACCTGAAAATATGATCCGTCTCTATGCCCAGGGTGCGTTTCCCATGGCAGATGAATTCGGTGAAATTAATTGGTACTTGCCTGAAATTAGAACGATAATACCGCTTGGTAGTTATAACATTCCCCGTTCGCTTAAAAAATTTTTACATTCTTCTTATTTCGAATTTCAATACGATACTCATGTGCTGGATATAATACTGAAATGTGCGGAAAGAGAATCAACGTGGATTTCACCTGAACTGATTGAAGCATATAAAGGATTGATCGGACTTGGCAATCTTCATTCGGTAGAAGTGTTTCAAAATAAATTGCTGGTCGGCGGGTTATATGGTGTTGCTTACAAAGGTGCGTTCTTCGGCGAATCGATGTTTTCAAAAGTGCCCCAAGCTTCAAAATGTGCATTGGTAAAATTAATAGAACGTTTGAATGAAAAAGGTTTTGTTCTGCTCGATGTTCAGTACCAAACCGAACATTTGCAAATGTTTGGCGCTAAAGAAATCTCATTTGAGGATTTTAATAAACTACTTACTAAAGCTTATTCCTCTGATATATTTTTTTAATAAAATTACTCCTTTCTAACCCCAACATTTTTGAAAATTAGTATATTTGCATCCGAAATATCTTACTCTTACTGTAACTTAATTTATAATTTTACTTTAAACTTATCGATCAAGAGTAGGGTCATGGACGTGACTAAGAGATTAAATATAAATTGGAAAGGAAATGAAAAAGGTTAATTTATTTATAGTAATTATTTTTTGTTTTACAACATTTTTATCGGCACAAACGGCCGGTGTAAGCTTTATGCTTGGTTCCCCACAAGGTGAATTCAGAAACAATGTCGATCGATTAGGTTATGGGTTACAATTGCAAGGAACGCTTTGGTCACCAAGCAAAGAAAGACCTTTTACGCTAGGATTAAATCTCGGTTATTTGGTTTATGGAGAAGTAACCGATCATAGACCCTGGCCCGGATTCCCGGAAGTTACATTAGAAGTGAACCGCATGAATAGTCTGGCAAACTTACATCTTCTGCTTCAGATATCACCATTCACCGGAACATTAAGACCTTACATCGATGGATTATTTGGCGGTGCATATATTTTTACAACTTCAGAGGTACGAAGCGAAAACAGCGATGAACAGATTGCCCAGTCAACCAATTATGATGATTTCAATTTCAGCTATGGCGGCGGTATTGGATTGCTGCTTCAAATTTCCCAGGACTTAGGCGATGTAAAAACTTTATATCTGGATTTAAAAGCACGCTACATGTATGGTACAGAAGCACGTTATTTAACAGAGGAAGATATCGAAGTAGTTTCGCTGACAGAAGTTCGTTATAGACCGAGAGAATCTAAAACCGATCTTCTAACTTTTCATATAGGTGTAATAGCATATTTTTAATATTAATACAATTTAACAAGTACAGCTAAAATAAAACGATATTCATTTAATAATTAGTTAGGACAAAAATGATAACTTACAAAGAACTCGGATTAGTAAACTCGAAAGAGCTATTCCAAAAAGCAGTAAAAGGCGGCTATGCAATACCAGCTTTTAATTTTAATAATCTTGAACAACTTCAAGCAATAATCGGTGCATGTGTAGAAGCCAAATCACCGGTAATTCTACAAGTTTCCAGTGGTGCACGTAAATATGCAAATCAAACTTTGCTGAAACATCTTGCAAAAGGTGCAGTCGATTATGCTCATGAACTTGGTTACGATATTCCGATTGTACTCCATCTCGATCACGGCGACACGTTTGAGTTGTGCAAATCGTGTGTGGAATCCGGATTTTCATCGGTAATGATTGACGGCTCGCATCACCCTTACGAAAAGAACGTTGAACTTACCGCGCAAGTTGTAGAATACGCACACAAATATGATGTAAGCGTTGAAGGCGAACTCGGAGTTTTAGCCGGCATTGAAGATGAAGTTTCGAGCGAAGTTACACACTATACCAAACCGGAAGAAGTGGAAGACTTTGTTAAAAAGACCGGCGTTGATTCGCTTGCAATTTCAATTGGTACATCACACGGTGCAAACAAATTTACACCGGCTCAATGCACACGCAATGAAGACGGTATTCTTGTTCCGCCGCCGCTTCGTTTTGATATTCTTGAAGAATGTGAGAAAAGAATCCCGGGTTTCCCCATAGTTCTGCACGGCGCTTCTTCCGTTCCGGTTGATCTTGTAAAAATAATAAATAGTAATGGCGGTAAATTAAAAGATGCAGTCGGTATTCCTGAAGATCAATTACGCAGAGCGGCTGCTTCCGCAGTTTGCAAAGTTAATATCGATTCGGACGGCAGATTGGCGATGACTGCTGCAGTTAGGAAAGCGTTTGCAGATAACCCGGCGGAGTTTGATCCACGCAAATATTTAGGTCCGGCTCGTGATTCATTGAAAAAACTTTACATACATAAAGTTACAAATGTATTGGGAAGTGCTGGAAGAGCGTAACTCTTAAAGTACTTAGTACAAAGTATTTAGTATTGAGATAATATTAAAAAAGGGCGGTTCGGTGAACTGCCCTTTTTGTTTATATAACTAAATTTGCTAATTGAGAATTAAGTTTCACTAGTGTACTTCGCTCAAATAAATATGCACTTATTTACAAGATTTTGTTACACAGAGTAACACTGAGTAGGCACAGAGAACCACCGAGTTATTTCATTTCTCTGTGGAACTAAAAAGATGTACCGAAGCGTTAGGGACAGTACATTAGCGAATTTCTTTTCACACACATAAATATTTTTAACAGCGTAGCTATTCCCCTCTTGAGAGGGGAAACAAAAAGTTTATCCCGTTGTTTTTTAGCGGAAGGGAGTGTTTTTTATTTTTTATCTCTTTCAACAGAATGTAAATCTCTTTTGCGTCCTTGAATGAAAACCTTTTATCCATCAGTTCAAAAATTTTTGTGCAAAATGAAAAAACGATTTGCTAACTTTGCACAAGAGAGCATCCACCCACTTACACAATAAAATCAAGAAAGATGAGGTCAGCTATGATCGATAAAATTAAAGAATACCTTGGAAGCGAGGCAGATTCTCTTTTGAACTACAAAGCAAAATTTTCAAAAGAAAAATTGCATTTGCCCGGACCTGATTGGGTAGATAGAATATTCGCTCAGTCCGATAGAAACATTAACGTTCTAAAAAATTTGGAATGGATGTATCAAACCGGCAGACTCGCCGGCACCGGATATTTATCAATTCTTCCGGTTGATCAAGGAATCGAACATTCTGCCGGAGCTTCGTTTGCAAAAAACCCGGATTATTTTGATTCGGAGAATATTGTTAAACTTGCAATTGAAGGCAGTTGCAACGCAGTTGCTTCAACACTCGGCGTGCTTGGCTCTGTTGCAAGAAAATATGCACACAAAATCCCTTTCATACTCAAAATCAATCACAACGAATTATTAACATTCCCGAATAAAGCAGACCAAATCATGTTTGCAAAAATTGAACAAGCATGGGATATGGGCGCAGCCGCAGTAGGTGCAACAATCTATTTCGGTTCCGAAGAAAGCGGAAGACAAATCGTTGAAGTGAGCGAAGCGTTTCAATACGCGCACGAGCTCGGCTTGGCAACAATTTTGTGGTGCTACTTGAGAAATCCCGATTTCAAAAAAGATAAAGATTATCATGTCTCTGCCGACTTAACCGGACAGGCAAATCATCTCGGCGTTACAATTCAAGCGGATATTATCAAACAAAAATTGCCTGAAAATAACGGCGGCTACACTGCACTCAACATAGGTAATTCTTCGTACGGAAAAATTGATAAACGTGTTTACACTGAACTAACAACAGAACACCCGATTGATTTAACACGCTATCAAGTTATGAATAATTATATGGGGCGTGCCGGATTAATCAACAGCGGTGGTGCTTCCGGCGAAAATGATTTTGCAGAAGCAACTCGAACCGCAGTTATTAACAAACGTGCCGGCGGAATGGGATTAATTTCCGGACGCAAAGCTTTCCAGCGTCCGCTTGCAGAAGGTGTTAAATTGCTGAATGCAATTCAAGATGTTTACCTTTGCAAGGAAGTAACAGTGGCGTGAAAAAAAGAAGTCAGTCCAAAGGACTCCTTCGGAGAAGACAGAATTCAGTAGTCAGAAAAGCGGCTTGATGAGCCGCTTTTTTTATGAATGCATTAATGGATGTGTCTTTATCTCAATACTAAAATCTCAGTACTCAAATCTCGTTAAACATTTTTATCTCGTCTGCAAATACTCAGCAATCTTTCCAAGGTCTTTCACATCAAGGTTGCCGTACGAAGGCATAACAATACCTTTGTATTTTTCACGATACTCATCAAATCTAGAATCACCACTGTAAGCTGATGGATTACGTAAATAGTTTAATAACCCGTCACGTGTCCAATGTTCTTTTATATTTACCAGCGCCGGTGCCATTTTTGTACCATTCAAATCTTGCCCATGACAAGTAATACAACCATTCTGTTTAATAAGAGTTAAACCATCTGCATCTTGCGAAGATGGCTGTTGTTGCTGCGGTACGTAATTTTCATTCATAACTGGCGTAGTCTCTTCTTCTTTCGTTACTCTACCCAAAATAAATAAAATTAAAAATAATCCTAAAAAAGCAGCAACCCATTTTTGTGCATTAGTCATTTAATCTACCTTTCATAAAAATTTATAATGTAAAGTTAAATTGGTCGTTATTATTAAACAAATTAATCTGTGCTTTCAACTTTTATAGTTTCATCATAATACTGTTTGAATTTTTTGATAGAATTGAAAATCGATTCGGCTATTTCATTTTGCCCGGCGGAACTATTTAAATATGCCTCATCTTTCCGGTTTGAAAGAAAGCCGGTTTCAACTAAAACACTAGGCATTGACGCCCCGACCAATACGTAAAACCCGGCTTGTTTAATGCCGAGCGAAGGTATTCCAACGTTCTTTTTCCAATCCTGGTTAAGAACGTCAGAAAACTTTTCGGAGTAACGCATATATTGAGAATGCGCCATACTAACAAGAATAAAATTTTCATCCGTTAATTGCTGGTACCGGTTAGGATTGTCTTCGTACTTGATAACACTGTTCTCAAATTCTGCTATTTGTATTGCTTCTTTTGTTCTACCGGGGCGTAAAAGATAAACTTCAAATCCGCGATGGCTTATATCCTTTTGAACGGTTGAGTTACAATGAATCGAAATAAATAATTTACCGCCGGCTTCGTTTGCAATCTTACCCCGTTTATAAAGTTCTATGAATTCGTCCGTTTTGCGAGTGTATACAACTTTAACACTTTCAAATTTCTTTTCGATCAATTTCCCAAGTTTAAGTGCAACTGCTAAATTCACATCTTTTTCCCTTACGCCGGTCATACCAATCGCACCGGGGTCTTTACCTCCGTGCCCGGCGTCGATTACAACAACATCAAATTCCCATTTAGATTTAACATCTGTTGAATCTGATAATTGATCATCGAACAATGTGTTTTGTATCGTTATCAAAATATCATTACTCTCAACATCTTTAAATGCTTGCGATCCCGAATAACCTTCGGATAACGAAAACTCCAACTGAAAATTCTTTTGTGATAAAGCTACCCTCTTAAATTGTTTTACTAATCCGGCAGCTTTAAATTGTTTTGTCAGGTCCGGTGTTATAGTAATACCCGGGAAAAACACATACAGAGTATTTTCATTAATTGAATATCGAGGTACAATAATTTTTTTAGAAGATTTTAACCTTATCAAAGTACCGTTCGATTTTTCTTCAATCTCAATCCCGTAAATGTCATACTTAGAATCTACCTTCCCGGTTTCTTTAATTTCTTTATCGTCACTGCTCTGTTTGAGCGAGGTAAGGAAAAAAATTTCTTCCGAGTAAGGTTCCTTGGTAACCGAAACAGTTTGAGTTTTGTTATCGAGAATAATTTTCCTTCCATAGCAAACGCTGAAATAATCGATGCAGTAATTGAGAGGTATGTAAATTTCATCTTTTATTAAGAGTGTTGATATCGGCAACTGGTAAATATTTTGTGTGTTATCAACTTTACGGGTTAATATTACAAACTGATTTTTAGCAGTAAACTTTAATGTGTAGTTAGAAAATTTAGCTTCCAGCTTCGCCGCTTCTTTGTTGTAATAGTGATTTGCTGAAAGCATGTTACTTAGTTCCTTGACCGGGACAAAAAGATTTCCCCTTTTAACAACAAATGATAAATGATTTTTTTTCCCGTTTACATCAATTAATAATTTCGACTTCTCTTGAGCGGAAATCTGTGGAATTGCAATAATCAACATTAATATTAATAGTGTAGAAATTTTATTCTTCATCATCAACCGATAAATGGAATTATAAAACCGCTTCGCTTCTTATATTTTAGAAAATCTTCTTTAAAATGCTTCTCAAGTAATCTTTCTTCGTTTTTGGCACGCATTATAAAAAGCGGCAGTTCAACCAACAAAACCAATGGAACAACAATGTAGTTCAACAAAGCTAATCCGGCACCCAGATCGGACAATATTTGGCCAACGTACTGAGGATGCCGTACAAATTTATAAACTCCGGATGTAACCAATTTATGATCTTTCAAAACAACTATATCGGGCGCATAATTAGTGCCGAGATTTTTATATGCTAATACTTGCAGCCACGAAAAAATTATGAATATACACAACCCAACATAGCGCAAAGTTTCCAATTCCTTATTTCCGCTTAAAGAAGCAACCTTAAAGACACCGGCAATTATCAACACAAGTATCAATGCGGAAAAATTTGGTGGTAGCTTTTGCAGAAAAGTAACTGGTCGATCCACAACCTTAGTTATCGATGTTTTTAACCCTTTTTTAGCACCACTATAATTTGCAGATATTGAAACAAACAGATTTATTGCCACAAGCAAGTTTACCGGATCCATCTCAGCCGCCAATCAAATTTTACTGATTTTTTAATCTAATATACCAACTTTCGGTTTAATTTATGAATACGCCGTTAGTAAACTATAAGATATTCCAATACTACATGTTAATATTACATCAACCTACGGGCAACTCTACAAAAATTAATTTGTGATGAAAAAAACAGAGATGTTTCTTAGCACAATATTTGATTAGAAATAGATGGTAATTTTTCATATTTTTTTAGCGGCTTAAGAAAAGAGAAACAATGAATACCGGGCAAATGTTAATTACTATTGGCGCTGTGTTCCTTCTTGCGCTTGTTATTTTAAGAGTGAATACAAATTTCTTCAGTACACAATCGGTATTGTATAATACTCAATTTGGTGTTATGGCAGTTTCATTGGGCACTTCGGTAATAGAAGAAGCTGGAAGCAAGGCATTTGATAAAGCAACAGACACTACTTCCATAAGTAATGTTCTTAATTTAACAGCCGCCGGTAGTTTGGGTCCCGAGGCGGGAGAGGCTTATCCTAACTTTGATGACTTCGACGACTATGATGGATTCAGCAAGATTGTCTCACCGGATTCTGCAAGTATCATAAGATTTTACGGATTTGGATACCCGGCTTATAAACAAATTGATACTTCACTAAAATCAGCAATTTATAAAATTGATTGTGTTGTTGATTACGTAAATCCAACTGCACCGGATGTCCCCGTAACTTCTCAAAGATGGCATAAGCGATTAAGAGTAACCATAACAAGTCCGCAGTTTCATGATACACTCAGTTATGCTAGTAGGGATACTTTACGAATATCAACAATTTTTAGTTATTGGTACTTTAGGTGATAAATGGGCTTTAGTACTTTAATTGACATACTTGGTTCAATGATTGTCGGCGGGATGCTGCTGCTAATTCTGTTCAGACTAAATGATGCCGCTATTGAAAACACATTTAATTACGGCGGCGACTTAATTGTTCAGCAAAACCTCGTAGAAGTGGTACAACTACTTGAATATGATTTTAGAAAAATTGGTTACTGTAAAGATTGGGAAAAAATTCCGAATCCTACAACCGCTATTCTGAGTGCCGATTCAACCAGTATAAATTTTCTTACAGATGTAGATTCGGATGAAGAAGTTGACACTGTGCATTATTATCTTGGTTCACGGGATTCACTGACAAGCACACCAAATCCAAATGATCGGATATTATACAGAGTAGTTAATCACGATGCACCAGCTGGTGCTAACCTTGGTGTAACACAATTTCGGCTTCTTTATTTCAATGCACTTGGTGATACAATTAATTTTCCGATCACAGTTCCAGGTCAAATTCACACGATGCAAATAAACATCACAATTGAAAGTACCGTTGCTTATGATAACAAATATTCGAGCGTTTTTTGGCGGCAGATAAGATTAGCAGCGCGAAATCTCAATAATCGTTAGAGCAGTGTATGGGCGGCAAAGGTATAATATTAATTGTGTTAGGATTCAGCATTATTTTCCTCGTTATCGGGCATAATTTCGGGAATTTATCCGGAAGAGCAGTTGATAACGAAACTAAATATTATGTTGAAACCACAGCACATAATATTGCAGTAACCGGTGCAAATATGGCTGCAAATGAAATATTTATGGATAAACTTTGGGATGATGGATATTCAAACGTAAGTTTTTCAGGTGGAATAATAAATGTGTATGTAAGCAATACTACCGGGGGCTCAACCGGTAAAGTTAAAATTTGCCACATTCCTCCCGGCGGAAGCGATGGATACACACTAGAAATTGCAAGTAGTGCTGTTCCCGCCCATTTAGCTCACGGTGATTACCTTGGTGAATGTGGAGGCGGAGGTTACATCCCTCAAATAGCTACAATAATTTCTGAAGGTACTTATAACGGTGTAACAAAAACTGTTGTAGTTGAACTACGCCCGAGTAATTTCGCTAAGTTCGGAAATTTTTATAGCTCAATAAGCGCTTACCCGGCTACCGGGGATACCTTTAATGGGCCTTTCCATGTTAATGCAAGACTAACTACTTACGGTACGCCGGTATTTTGGGGTAAGGTTACAAGCAAAAACGGTTTAACAAAATTAGGCAGTCCAAAAGATCCAAAATTTTATGGCGGATTTGAGGATGGTGTTGATATTCCCCTTGAATTTGATACTGCCGGACTTAGAAGTAATGCAGATATTATTTTTAAAGATACAACCGGGAATGGATATAAAATAGATGTTCAACTTTATTTTAATGCTGATGGAACCATTACACACAGTCAATCAATAAATAGCGGGAGCTGGTCTGCACCACAAACTGAGAATATATCTACACTTGCACCAAATGGAATTATTTATGTCGAAAAAGGAAATGTTTATACAAAAGGAACTGTTAACGGCTCTTTAACAATTGTTGCAACTAAGCTGGGAAAAAACGGCTGCGGCAATGTTTATTTTGAAGATAATATTACTTATAAAGATAACCCGGTTACAACACCAAGTTCTGATGATATGCTTGGTATAGTTGCCGAAGAAAATATCAGGATTAAAGATAATGCAACCACACGTGGAAAGAATATCTATACCCAGGCATCTATGTTTTCTCAAAACGGAAATATTGGTCCGGAAGATGGTTTGGTTTCACAAGACTTTTTAGGTAACTGGAATATATTAGGCGGCCTGATCGCAAAAACAACACGTGTCACTGCAACATATTCCGGCAGTACGCCGGTAAAAGGATTAAGGTTTGTACATACTTACGATGAGAGATTTCTAATTAAAGTTCCCCCGGCTTTTCCACACACAAAAAACTTTGAAGTTGTTTCCTGGTACGAGTAACAATTCCCGATCCTTAAACAGTTGCTCTCTCTCATAGCAATTGTTATTTATTTTTTCTTATTTTAACATCAAATCAAAAAAAGGAATTTTCCTTGGGCGGAAAAGCTGCAATATTATTAGTCCTCGGCTTCAGTATGATATTTTTAATATTTGGTCACAACTTCTCTAATTTATCTACACGAGCAGTAGATAATATGACCGACTATTATGCCGAAACTCAAGCGTTCAATATTGCAAATGCCGGCGCTAATATAGCGGCAAATCAAATTTTTATGGATAGAACCTGGGACGATGGTTATACAAATCTTAGTTTTGGTGGAGGCACGATTAATGTTTTCGTAACAAATAACGTAGGCGGCACCACCGGTAAAGTAGTTATATGTCATATTCCTCCCGGTAATCCAGATGCACAACATACAATGAATATCTCGGGCAGTGCACTTGCAGCACATTTAGCTCATGGTGATTATGTTGGGCCATGCGGCGGAGGTGCAACCTATAATGACCAAATAGCTACCATTATTTCTGAAGGAACATACAACAATGTTACCAAAACAATTATAGTAGAACTGCAGCCAAGTAATTTTGCAAAATTTGGAAATTACTACTCAACAATTAGTGCCTACCCGGCAACGGGTGATGTTTTTAATGGACCGTTTCATACCAATGGAAGACTAACGACTTATGGTACACCCATTTTCAATGGAAAAGTAACAACACGTAATGGATTGAGAAAATTAGGCAGTCCACCCGATCCTCAATTTTTGGGTGGGTATGAAGACGGCGTTGATGTTCCTCTTGAATTTGATACTACCGGTTTAAGATCAAGCTCCGATCTCACTTTCCGCGGTACATCAAGTCCGAGCAGAGGTATTGACGTACGACTTTATTTTAATGATGATGGAACTTTAACATACAGCTCCAAAGCCGAAGGTGCTGGAAGCTGGACTGCAGAACAAACAGTATCGTTAGGTTCTCTTACCAATGGTGTTATCTATGTTGAAAAAGGAAATATTTATACTAAAGGAACTGTAAATGGTGCTGTTACAATTGTAGCTACTAAAAAGGGCCGTACCGGTTTTGGAAATGTCTACCAGGAAGATAATTTACAATACCACGATAATCCTTTAACTGAAGAAGATTCGGATGATATGCTTGGAATTGTTGCCGAAGAAAATGTACGCATTGATGATAATGTCAATACACGGGGAAAAGACATTACTACACAAGCTTCGATGTTTGCAATGAATGGAAATATTGGTCCGGAAGACGGTTTAGTTTCACAAAGTTTTTTAGGCGACTGGAACATTTTGGGCGGCTTAATTGCCAGCACAACACGCGTTACCGCACAATATTCAGGCAGCACACCAGTTAGAGGATTAAGATTTATACACACCTACGATCAGAGATTTTTAGTAAACGTACCGCCGTCATTTCCACATACAAGAAATTTTGAAGTAGTCTCGTGGTACGAATAATCACCTCAACAAATCTGTTAATGCATCCTTCAAATACTTAAACTGAAATTCATATCCGGCAGATTTTAATTTATCGGGAACCACTTTTGCCCCGTCCAATATTGAACTTGCTGATTCACCTAAAATAATTTTAAGAATGAAAGAAGGAATTTTAAGAATTGATGGACGGTGTAGTATTTTTCCGATTGTATTTGATAGCTCATTCATTGTAACCGGGTTGGGTGCAACCGCATTAACTGCACCATTAATATTTTCGTTATCAAGAGTATAAAGAAAAATATCTGTCAGATCATTTATATGAATCCAGGGAACCCATTGTTTTCCGCTACCTAACGACCCACCGATAAAAAACTTAAACGGTGTAACTAACTTCGGCAGAGCACCGCCATCATTTGCAAACACAATGCCGATTCTAATGTTAACCCTTCTTATTCCTAATTCGTCAAGCTGTAAAGTAGATTTTTCCCATACATCAGTTACATCCGATAAAAAACCGCTCCCCTTTGCTGATCTTTCATCAACTTCATCAAACCTACTTCCGTAATAACCAACCGCTGAAGCGGAGATAAATGTTTTCGGCTTTTTCTTCTCTTTCATTATCGCTTCAACCAACTTCGAAGTAGATTTAACACGACTTTCAAGAACTATTTTCTTGTGTTCTTTTGTCCAGCGCTTAGCCATAATATTTTCTCCGGCTAAATGTATTATAGCATCGGATTCATTAATAGCACTGGAAAGATCATCGGTTATTTTTTTATTGTAATCAAATCCTATAAATCTTTTAACACTAGGTAAAATCTTCTTAGCTGTTACCGGTAATCGTGTCAGCACTACTATTTCATCCCCTCTTTTAATAAGCTTATCAACAATACTTTTACCAATCAACCCGGTAGCACCGGTTACCAATATTTTTTTTACCATGTTTTATTCCGTCAAACGATAGAACTAAAACTACACTAGAAAGTTTATTAACAAGAATCATTAATGGCTTTCAAGATGTAATCTTTTGTTTTATTTTAAATACGTTGTCAATAAGTTACTTTTAAATTACCAAAACAGAGATAAAAATGTTCAAATGCCTACTATTTGTACTTGCTTTTACAACAATCAACGCACAACAGTTTACATTAAAAGGAAAGGTTTCTGATAAGAATTCCGGAGAATCTTTAAGTTTTGCAAACCTAAGAATTGCCGAAACGTCTTCAGGCACCGCTGCTAATATCGAAGGCAATTACGAATTGAAACTTGGTCCCGGTTCGTACAATTTAATCGCATCCTACATTGGATACAGATCGGATACGCTAAAAATCAATTTAACTGAAAACCGTGTTTTCAATTTTCAATTAGAACGCATTGATATAAAATTGCCCGAGATAACCGTTCTGCCCGGGGAGAACCCGGCACTTGAAATTATTCGCCGTGCAATTATATTTAAGCAAAAAAGAGATGAGAAAATCAACTCGTATGCTTTCAAAGCATATACAAAAGGATTGGTTAAAACTACAAAAGATATTTCTGCCACAGATAGGAGCGTAGGATTTTCACTCGGTGAAAGCGACACGGCAAAACTCAAAATTACCGGTATAATCGAAAATGAAAGCCGTGGATATTTTAAAAAACCGAATAACTATAAAGATGAAATCATTGCAAGAAAGCAGAGTGCAAATACTCCCTCTACTATAAATATTTTAACCGGCGGAAGGATAATCCAAAATTTCTACACAAATGATATTCAATTTTTCAATAGGCCATTACTAGGTCCAATTGCAGACGATGCAATTGATTATTACGATTTCTTTATAGAAGACACACTGGCGATGGATAACAAATCGATCTTCGAAATTTCTTTCAAACCTCTAGATAAATCGGACCCGGGTTTCTGGGGTAAGATCTACATAGAAGATGGGTCGTTTGCAATGGTTAAGTTAGACGTAAATTTAAATGATGCCGCAAATCCCGGTGGAATTTTTTCCAAAGTAAATATTTTCCAGCAGTTTGTTCCAGTCGAGCAAAATATTTTTATGCCGATCGATTACCGCGTTTTCGTTGAAGGAAATTTTTTAGGTCTTGCAAAATTCGGTTTTGAACTCAACTCGGTTTTCTATGATTACCAGATCAATAACCAGCTCAATGACGAATTCTTCGATATGGTGATTGTTAAAGTTCTACCTGACGCAGATAAAAAAGATTCTACATACTGGGATTCGATGCAGAGAATACCCAACACTCTTCAAGAAGTTGAAGCATATGATCGTATTGATAGTCTTGAATCAATCCCCAGAAACTTTTGGGATGATTTTTCACTCCTCTCGTTTTCCAATAGGATCAGTGATAATATTTCAATCAGCGGTCCCCTTTCACTTTACAGTTTCAATAAAATAGAGGGGCACACACTTAATTTATTTGCAAACATTTCAAACGAATTCGAAAAAAGATTCAGCGGCAGCATGAATCTATCGTATGGTTTTTCCGATAAGAAATTTAAATCTGAACTCTCACTAAGATATTTACTGGGAGAATACAGAACAACCTTTTTATCATTTAATGCTTATAATAAGTTAACCGATTTATTCGGTGAATCTGTTCATTACAATAACCTAACTTCTACATTAACAAGCTTAATCGGCAAATATGATTTTCGAGATTATTATTACACAAAAGGTTGGGATTTCAAAATTGCCGGCGAGGTATTTCCCATTTTGCATATTGGCTTAGGGTATTTAAATAGAACAGATAATACTGCCATCAACAACTCTGATTTTTCTATTTTCAACAACTCAAAAACTTATAAAACAAACAAAACGATCTACGATACCAAAACCAACGCATTAACAGTATCATTCAGTTTAGATTTCAGAAAATTTATTGAAGACGGGTATTTTAGAAGACGTGCTTATCAAGGAAAAGGATATGCTATTTTGAGCGGCGAAGCACTCTTCAGCACTAAACCAATCCTAAAAAGCAATTTAGATTTCAGTACTTACCAATTGAATCTGAACGGTTTTGTACCAACTTTTAAATCGGCAATTTTGAATTTTGAATTGAAAGGAATCTATTCAACCGGCAACGTACCTTTTCAAATGTTATATGCCCTTCCGGGAAATATGGAGAGTTCCGGCAAAACTTTTACATTCCGCACACTAAATATTTGTGAAGCGTTTGGAGATAGAGGTGCGGTGTTAAATGTTCAACATTTTTTTAATGATGAAATATTTAAACTGTTGAATATTCCCTTCATAGAAGATTTACAATTAATACTCAATTCATATCTAAATATTGGGTGGCTAAAAATTTCGGATAAGAGCAAAACAATTTTGCCGCATAACTTTGAAGAATTTAAAAAACCTTTGTGGGAAGTTGGATTCGGTATAGGACAGATTTTATTCCCGATTACGCTTGAATTCACATGGAGACTAACCCATAGATATAAAAATGATTTTGTTATAGGTATCAATACATTTGTTTTATAAACCGAGGTCATTAATGAAAAAATATTTTTCTGTTTTATTGTTATTAACTGCAACGAATTTTCTTTTTTCCCAAAATCTCCGGATTGACAAAATAGAACCACCTAACTGGTGGGCCGGGATGAAGTGGAACAATGTTCAATTGATGATCTACGGTGAAAACCTTAAAAATATTAAAGCAGTTTTTAACGATAAAAGAATCAAGGTTGATAAAATTCATAATATCGAAAATCCTTCTTATACATTTATTGATATTACAATTCCATCAAATCTTCAGCCCAAGAATTATACTTTAACAATATCTAACAAAAATGAAAAGAAGGAGATTACATTCCCGATACTTGAAAGAACGAAAGGACAAAACCACCTGGGATTCACAAATAAAGATGTGATCTATTTGATAATGCCCGACCGTTTCGCAAATGGAGATACATCAAATGATTCTATTGCCGGTTATTACGATTCAATGCAGCATATTCCAAACCAGTGGCGTTTTGGCGGTGACATTCAAGGAATCATAAACAAACTCGATTACATAAGGGAACTTGGCATTACAGCAATTTGGTCTACTCCATTTACTGAAAACAATACTTTTAGATCTTACCATGGATATTCAACTACCGATTTTTATAAAATCGATCCGCGGTTAGGTACAAATGAATTATACAAAAAGTTAGTTGATGAAGCTCATCAACGCGGATTGAAAATTATTCTCGATCACGTTGCAAATCATTTTAGTAATAATCATCCTTGGATGAAAAATTTACCAACTCCTGATTGGATAACCGGGACATTTGAAAACCACCAATATGCAAATCATCATAAAATGATTTTCACTGATATACATGCCGATAGTGCAACTATCAAACATGTTGAGCAAGGGTGGTTTGTTAAAGATATGGTCGACTTCAACCAGGAAAATCCTTTTGTTCAAAATTACATTATTCAAAACACTATCTGGTGGGTAGAGTATTCAGGATTGGATGGAATAAGAGAAGATACACAGCCGTACAACAACCAAAAATTTATTTCGCGTTGGGCTAAAGTTTTACTTGATGAATATCCAAAACTAAATATAGTAGGCGAGGTTTGGACCGGTGAGAGCGATTTTCTTGCAGCATATCAAAAAGATACTTTTCTGAAAAAAGGTTTTAACACAAATTTGCCATCTTTAACAGATTTTGGATTACGCGACGCCTTAGTTGATTTAGTTACCGGTCGTGCCGGACTTTACAATGTTTATAATATTATTGCAAAAGATTTCTTGTTTACTAACCCGGATTATCTGTTAACATTTGCAGATAACCACGATGTAGACAGAATAATGTATTTAGCAAAAGGCAATACAGAAAAAGTAAAACTGGCTTACACTTTGATGTTAACAACAAGAGGTATACCGTGCATCTTTTACGGTTCTGAAATCGGAATGGTTGGCGGCAGCGGACATGGGGAATTACGCGCTCCATTCCCGGGTGGATTTCCAGGTGGTGATAAAAATTCTTTTACTAAATCCGGCAGAAGTGTTTATGAAAATTATTTATTAGATTTTCTGCACAACCTGATTATGTTAAGACAAGAGAACGATGCTTTTACTACCGGGAAGTTAATTCACTATCCGCCCGTGAATGACGCCTATTACTATTTCAGGATATCCGGCGAAAATAAATTCCTGGTAATTTTAAACAATAAAGATTCAAAGCAGACAGTCGATTTGTCTCCGGCAAAAAATTATCTGCCGCAAAATTCAAAACTTGTAAATGTATCGAGCGGTGTTGAAACAATTCTAAATTTCGATATGAAACTCAACATTGATGGAACACGTGCGGAAATTTATAAAGTGAGCAACTAAAAATTCCGTGTAATTCAGCATCTTCTTTGTGTTCCTCTGTGGAATAAAAGAATAACACAGAGAATCAAATTAAATTATTTGGTAGCGACTATTCATAAAAGTTATCCTGAATGTAGAACCGGAACCTTTTCTACTTTCAACTTCTATTTCCGCATCATTCAATTCACAATATTTCTTGACAATAGCCAGACCGAGACCGGTGCCTTCAAACATCCGCGAATAACTGTTGTCTTCTTGCGAAAACAAAGTGAACAGATAAGGAATATATTTTTCGTCAATGCCTATACCGCTGTCCGTTACTTCTACCGTAACTCTCCCTTGCAGATCCCGATAAGATTTAATTTTAATATGACCTTCGTTTGTGTACTTAATAGCGTTGGATAGAAGATGTCTGAATATTTGAATAACACTGTACTTATCAATAATTATAGTTGTATTTGCAACCTGATTATCGAGCGAAAGGTCGATCTCCTTTTTCGATGCGCTTTCTCTGCACTCTTCACAAACTATTTCAAGTACATCTTTAATTATATCCGTCTCGGCTATATTTGCTTCATAAGTATTTGTGATAAGCAGCGACATTTCCAAAATTAAATCAATCGTTCTTTGAATCCGATTCCCTTCACTTTCAATAATCTCGATACTTTCCTTCAATTCTTTTTCGTGAACATTACCGGGATTGCTTTTTAGGAGCCGGGAAAAATTAATTATTGCATTCAGGGGTGTCCGTATTTCGTGGGATATCGTTGCAAGAAATTCACTCTTCAATTTTTCATATCTTCTAAGCATATCTTTTGCTTCAATAACATACAGCTCACTTTTTTTCTGAAGAGTTATATCCTGAACAACACCTTCAAAGTAAGAAATATTTCCTTCCGTATCTTTTACAAAAGCAATACTGCACAATAAATAAATAATTGATTTATCCTTTCTAAGACAAACGAGTTCCAGATTCTTTGCAACACCATCTTTTTCGATAATCTCGATTAAATTCTCTTTATTGATTGCATTTAAAATATCGGTTCCGCCAAAACTAGTTTCGTCTACTTCTTGTAACGAAATTAAACCGAGCATCCGTAAAAAAATATCATTTGCCTTTATTAACTTACCACCGGGCGTTATTTTGAAAGTGCCGAACGAGAAACTTTCGCACAGTTCTTGTATTCTTCTGCCTCTTTGTATTTCCCGTGAAATTATATTTCTAACTGCGGTAACATCTCTGTTGTTTACATATCTGCCCAGGTAATTATTTTCTTCATCATAAACAGCTTGACAAAAATGTGAAAGCCAGCGTACCTCCCCGTTCTTTTTTATTATGCGGTATTCATAAGAACATACATTCTCATCAAGTCTAAAATCATTTTTGTGTTTTAGGTATTTTAGTCTGTCCTGGGGATGGACTATTTTAAAGAATAAACTTCCATCATTCAAAAACTCTTCACAGCTGAAACCGGTGATAAATTTTGTTGATGGAGAGATAAAAGAAATGGTACTATCCGGATTTATCCAGTAGATCCAATCGAATGAGAATTCAGCAATAATTTCATAGAGGCTTTTCGGGTTCGCCGAATTAATTGTGGCATCGGTTTGCTGTTTTGCCGTAAGACGATTACCCGTTAATTCTATCTCTATTGGATTTATATTAAAATGTCCCCCAACACCGGGTTCTTTTAAATCCACTGTTGTTACTTTCAAAAGCTTTTTTAATTATCATGCCCTCAGCATGCATTTACTACTTTTCGGCTGGGAAAAATTAAAGTGGAATTGAAAAAAATTTACAGCCGTTGAAATTTATGTTTCAATTCCACTTCTTAGAAGGTGCGGATACAACCTAATAATTAAAGGTGATTTTGGAATTGATAATGAGACGAATGCTTAAATACTGCGACAAACGATTAGAGATAAGAATCTATGATTTTCATTTTTTTTCTAAATCTTTGACTTACTTCATAAATTTCATTATTTGCTTTCATAAACAAGCGATATCTATTACTGCTTATATTTTCTACCTTTTCTACATAATTAACATTTACAATAGTCTGTCTGTGAATTTTTAAAAACTTTCCTTGAGGTAATATTTTTTCCCAATAGGCAAGAGGCTTTCTTAAAATGAATTTCCTTTCACCATTTAATGATATCTTGGTATAATCTTTCAGACTTTTAATACTAACTATATCGCTTACCAGGTAAAAGCCAGGATTTTTTTTATCGTCAATAAAGAAATAATCATCGTAATAAAGAACGTCCCCAATTTCTTTTTTGTTAATAACGTTTCTGTTGTTTTCTACAACGTCTTCTATTCTTTCCCTCTTCTTCATTTGAACTTTTATTGAGTTCATTAGCTCGTCAAAAGTAAAGGGCTTTGTTAAATAATCGTCAGCGCCAAGTTCCATCCCTTTTCTTAAATCTTCCCTTTGAGTTTTCGCTGTTATAAAAATGAAGATAGGCGGTTTTTGTTTATTTAGCTTTTTAGTCTCGTTAAAAATTTTATAACCGCTGATATCGGGAAGCATTATATCACAAAGAATTATCCCCGGTTTGTATTCTATAATAGATTGAAGTCCTTCAGCACCTGAATGATATGTATACACTTCGTATCCACTATCTTTTAGTAAGACCGATATGCTATGAGCAATTTCGCGGTTATCTTCTATTATTACAATTCGCTTGTTCATTGATTGCGCTGTGGAATTTTTACAATAAATTCAGTTCCCTTTCCGGTTTCACTCCGGCATTCAATTTTAGCTTGAAGAATAAAGGCAAGCTTTTTAACAATGGCCAATCCCAGACCAACGCCGGGAATCGAACCAACATTGCTTCCTCTGTAGAAAGGATGATAAAGCTTGTTGTAATCATTCTTCGCAATTCCAATACCTTCATCCTTTACAGAAATTTCTACACTACCTTTATTTTGTCTAAGCAATAACTGAATTTGTCCCCCTTCGGGAGAAAATTTAATGGCGTTTTCAAGAAGATTAAGCAAAATCTGTTTGAGAATTATTTCGTCGGTGGTAATTAATTTGATCTCGGTTTCAAAATTAACATTGATAAAGTGATTGTTCCCGGTTTGAATCAAAATATCGTTTAGTAATTCATTTACAAATTTTCTTGGATCAACTTTTGTAATACTTGGTTTCTGTTTTTTCAATTCATGTTTGTAAAGCAAAGTTATACGTTCAATCGTACCTTTTAAATTGTCAACTGATCTTTTGATTTTGTTGATTGCCTGAAGCTGCCGGGTTGTATTTTCTTTTCTTGTATAAAGTTCAAGCAGATCGAGCGAACTTTGCATCTCTGCCATTGGAGTCCGAAGCTGATGGGATACAGAACTGATAAATTCATATTGCAATTTTTTAAACTCTTTACTGTCTGCCGGTTTACCGTTCTTTTTTACCGAAGCTAGAATTTTTCTATCTTTTTTCTTTTTGCTATTTAGATTTTTCTTTTTCATAAAAATGAATTAATAAAAATCCTTACGGTTCTTAAATCAAACTGCATAACTTTAAAATTTTTCTCAGCACATCTTCGTATCTTCTTTAAACCCTTTGCACTTCACAAAGCAAAGTTCACAAAGGAATAGTGTAGCTCGCAGAAAATAGCATCAATGATTATGCCCGTAGTTTTTCTCGCCAGCGGTAATTTCTAATTTTAAATGGTTCTGTTTTGGCGGTAAAGGACAGGTTGCATACTTAGTAAAAACACACGGCGGATTGTAAGCTTTATTGAAATCAATAAAAATTTTCCCGGTAGAATCCGGTTTGTCAACATACAGAAATCTCCCTCCGCCGTAGGTTTCTATTCCGCTTGTTTCATCGGCAAAAATTACAAAGTAGAATTTACCGGCATTCAATACATCAAGTTTATATTCCTTTTGATCAATTTTAAATACAAGTGCGCCCGGCGATTTTTCCTTATCGATTGTGCCAAGTACGTTTGGTACAGCGATGATTTTATTCGGTGAGTAAGCTTCAAATTTTGCTTCTGCTTTCCAGTCGGAATTAATCGGATAAGTTTCAATCCCAGGAAAATTCTTTACTAATTCGGCATCAAGGTCACGCAGCCGGATTCCATAACGTTCACCCCTTTTAATAACAAACCACCTTAGTGAGCCATGATCTAAAATTGTAGTGCCCGGCTGTAAATCATGTTTTAGTTCTGTCTCTGTTACTTGTTCGCAATTTTCTAGAAATACTTCAACATCACCTTTCACCTTAACAGTAACTACAGAGTCCCTTAGAAAAAAAGAGCCCATGAACAGAGGAGATTTACCAGCCGGGAAATCAATATCATTTGATTTATCCGACCCGAATTTATTCTCCCCTTCCTTTAACCAGTATAGTCCAACCAAATTTAACCATCCGTTATCCTTCTTTAAATTTTCAATTCTCTTTTGGTGCCAATTCTTGATCTCCTTTATATATTCGGCGGAGCCTTTTTCTTTAAGCTCATTTCCACATGAGTTCATTAATAATACAATCGCCGTTAAGAACAAAAAATTATATTTACTCATATATATCTCTTACTGTTATTGATAAAAAGAGGGTAAGTCCAAACTAAAAAAATTTTTTGAAATACATATTAAAAAATATTTACTATTTATAAAAAATGATTTCACTATCCAATGTCTTTTCCAAGATTTATTCTTATTTTTAAGATAACAATCATACTACCACATTAGGGTGGTTCAAGAAATGAAAGAGAAAACTAAAGCTGACCTAATTAAAGAACTAACCGGACTCTTAAGGCAAAATAAGACTCTTTCTAAGAAAATAGAACAGCTCAGCTCGCAACACACGCCCGATAAAGATGAAAATCTCTTCAGTAAGATATTCGAACAAGCAAAAATCGGCATAGTTATAGTGAATGAATCCGGCAAAATTATTTCAGTAAATAAATACGTTACAAAAACCACCGGTTACACTATAGATGAACTGACTCACATGGAAATCTCTGAGTTTACACATCCACACGATGTAAAAACAAGTGAAATACTTTTCGAAGAGTTATTAAAAGGAAAACGCGATTATTATGTCATCGAAAAAAGATATATCAAAAAGGACGGACACATATTGTGGGCTAAATCCACAGCATCTACTATAAAAGATAAAAAATCGAAAAAAAATTATTTTCTCGTTTTTATTGAAGATATTTCAAGACAAAGAGAAATCGAGAAAAAACTTGCCGGTGAAGAAAGACTTATAAGATTATTAATGCAGAATTTACCGGATAGTATTTATTTCAAAGATATTGAAAGCAAGTTTATAAAAGTAAATTATAACAAAGCCAGCAAACATGGATACAGCAACCCGGACGATATGATTGGCAAATCCGATTTTGATCTTTACAGTCAGGAACATGCTTCGCAAGCACTTGATGATGAACAAGAAATAATTAAAACCGGTAAACCAATTATAGATAAAGAGGAAAAAATTTCGGATAAAAGCGGACGCTCTTATTGGGTATCCACTACTAAACTTCCACTTAATAATGAAGACGGTTCTATTGGCGGAACTTTCGGTATAACGCGAGATATTACTACAAAAAAAGAGACCGAGATAAAATTGCATGAGAGCGAAGAACGATACCGCGGTTTATTTGAATCTTCTGCCGATGCAATTTTTATTATGACAGATATTTTTGAGGATTGTAATAATGCGGTATTACAACTCTTTGGATGCGACCGGGAAGATTTGATCGGTCATCACCCGGCAGAATTTTCACCCACTTTTCAGCCCGATGGAAAAGATTCCGTAACAAAAGCTAATGATAAAATTGAATTAGCTATGAAGGGTACCCCACAGCACTTCTACTGGAAACACATAAAAAAAGATGGGACCCCTATAGATGCAGAGGTTACACTTAATTCACTAACACTTAACGGAAGGACCTTATTACAAGCAACAGTAAGAGATATAGGTGAAAGAGTCTATGCCGAGAAAATCCAAAATGCAGTTTATGAAATCTCGGAAGCAGTAAATGCCGCTGAAGATATTAACTATCTTTATAAAAGAATCCATGAAATTATAAGTGCTTTAATGCCAGCCAAGAATTTTTATATAGCACTTTATAACAAAGAAAAAGATATGCTTACCTTTCCTTACTTTGTCGATGAGTTTGATCCGCCGCAACCGCCAAAAAAATTAGGTAAGGGTTTAACAGAATATGTTTTAAGAAAAGGAGAAGCAGTATTAATCGATGCAAAAAAAGATCTTGAACTAAGGGAACAAGGCGAGGTTGAATTAATTGGCGAACCGCAAGCTATTTGGCTCGGTATACCTTTGATAATTTCAGGAAAGATTATCGGTGTTATGGTTGTTCAAGATTACAACAATGAAAAAGCTTATGGCGAAGACGAAAGACAACTTCTTATTTTCGTATCCGAACAAATTGCACAAGCTATTGAAAGAAAAGCCAATCTCGATGCAATTAAATCCTATGCAGAAGAATTAAAACAACTCAATGCCACAAAAGATAAATTCTTTTCTATAATTGCCCACGATCTAAAAAATCCTTTCATAACTATACTCGGTTTTTCCGATCTTCTTCTTACAGATTATAATGAATTGACAGACGAGGAAAAATTATTTTACATAGAAGAGATGAAAAAATCGGCTGATGTTTCCCACAGCTTACTGCAAAACCTATTGCAATGGTCGCGCTCCCAAACCGGAAGAATTGATTTCAAACCTAAAAACCTCACTTTTGTTGATATAGTTAATGAGAACGCTTTGTTGTTAAAACTTATTGCCCAAAAGAAACAAATCAATATTAATATATCAATCGATCCATCAACATCGGTTTTTGCAGATGAGGATATGCTCAACACTATTATCCGCAACTTGATTAGTAATGCAATAAAATTTACGAACAGAGACGGTAATGTAAATATTTATTCTAGTATGCTCGAAAAATTTGTCCGGGTTACAGTTGAAGACAACGGGGTTGGAATGGATGAAACTACTCGCAGCAAACTGTTTAAGCTGGATGAAACCCACTCAACATTCGGCACAGAAAACGAATCCGGTACCGGACTCGGTTTGCTGCTCTGTAAAGAATTCGTAGAAAAACACGGCGGCACTATCAATGTTGAAAGTTCACCCGGTATAGGTAGCAAATTCATTTTTACATTACCAGCCTCTATTCATTAACATATTTAATTTCAACAAATTCATAATAGAAGAGGTGTTTCATGAACACCACAGGTTTGCCAATCCGAAATCATAGAATAAAACCTTCTAAAACTGCATTGATCTATTTCGTCATTTCATTTCTCTGGATCTTTTTTTCCGATAAATCAATCGAACAAATTTTCCCCGATGCTCACACTATTTCTCTTTTCCAAACAATTAAAGGACTTTTTTTCGTTTCCACCACTTCACTGCTCATTTATCTTTTAATACGCAGAGATGTTTTTACGCTTCAAAATCAGAATAGACTTTTTGAAAATATTATCGAGACAAGCCCGGTTGGAATTACATTTGTCGATAAAGACGGGAAAATCACTTTTGCCAATAATGAAGCGGAAAAAGTTCTAGGATTGAAAAAAGAAAAAATTGAAACAAGAACTTACAATGCACCCGGTTGGAAGATTTCGGCATTAAACGGTTCCACTTACCTGGATGAAGATTTACCATTTATGAAAGTTAAACGTACAAAAATACCGGTACGGAATATCGAACACGCAATCGAATACCCCGATGGTCAAAAAACATTTCTCTCTATCAATGCATCACCTATTTTAGATAATTATTCCGAATTCGACGGGGTGGTGGCAGCTATTGTAGATATTACAGAACAAAAAAAAATTGAAAGACAAATCCACGAAAAAGATCTATTGCTGGAAGAAACCGGTAGGATTGCAAAAGTGGGCGGCTGGGAATTTGATGCGCTCTCTTTTAAAGGAACATGGACTGAACAAGTAGCAAGGATTCACGACCTTGATCCTTCTCAACCAACAAATGTGGAATTAGGTGTCAGTTTTTATAAAGATGAATCGAAACTTAATGTAGAAAAAGCAATCAATGAGGCAGTAGAACACGGCATACCTTATGATTTGGAATTGGAAATGATAACAGCCAAAGGAAATCATAAATGGGTAAGAACAATCGGGCATCCCGTTGTTGAAAATAATAAAGTAGTAAAAGTTATCGGGTCATTCCAGGATATAACCGAACAAAAAATTGAAGAGGAAAAAAGAAAAAAAACTGAAGAAGCATTGATTTCTACCCTGGAAATTAACCGGATTCTAAGCGATAAAATTTATAGAAACGAACAAGAATCAGTTACACAATTCCGATTGGATAGAACAATAAGAATTCTAAACCTGGATGATAATCCAATGGATAGCGAATTAAACAGACAATCATTAGAAGATGACAATCTTGATATTGAGTTTACACATGTATCAACAAAAGAAGAATTTATTTCGGTACTAAAGAACAATGAATACGATTTAATTTTATCTGATTATCATATGCCTAATTACGATGCGCCTTCTGCCTTAAATTATGTTAAAGAACATTACCCACATATTCCCGTGATCATCCTTTCAGGAACAGTTTACGATGAAAACATTTTAGTTGAATTATTAAAACAAGGTGCCCGTGATTACGTTAACAAAAATAAAATTGCAAAACTTCCATTAGCAGTTAGAAGAACATTAAATGAAGTAAGAATATTAAACCAGCAAAGACAAGTTGAAAAAGCTTTGCGGGAAAGTGAGGAACGTTATCGTCTTGTGTTAGAGAATAGTCTCGATGCAATTCTATTAACAGCACCGGATGGTTTAATTTACTCCGCCAACCTGGCTGCTTGCGAGATGTTCCAAAGATCCGAAGAAGAAATTTTTCAAGTTGGCAGAAAAGGTTTAGTAGATATGAGTGACCCCCGTTTACATATCCTAATAGAAGAACGCAAACGTACCGGTAAAGCCAAAGGCGAATTATTAATGCTGAGAAAGGATGGAACTAAGTTTCCGGCAGAAATATCCTCTTCCGTATTTACCGATAGTAAAGGACAAATACGCACAAGCATGATTATACGTGACATTACCGAACGCAAACTTGCAGATGAATTGCTAAGAAGGAGCGAAGGAAAATACCGCAATTTAATTAACACAATGCAAGAAGGACTTGGTGTTCAAGATAAAAACGGAATCATAACTTTTATGAACAAACGCGGTTGCGAAATGCTCGGTTATGAAATGGACGAATTGATAGGAAAACCGGCTACAATTTTATTTGATGAAAAAAACCGGAAAATTCTGCACGATCAAATGCTACAAAGACATAAGGGTATCCGCCAAAGTTATGAAATTGCATGGCAGCGTAAGGATGGAAGCCAAATTGAGACCATCATTGCACCAAGCCCTAGCTTCGACGAAAACGGAAACCTAATAGAAAGCGTTGCTGTTTTCACCGATATCACAGAACGTAAATTAGCTGAAAAAGCTTTGCGCGAAAGTGAAGAACGTTATAGAACATTATTAGAACTTGCACCGGTTGGCATCGCTGTTCACCAGGAAGCAAAAATTGTTTTTACTAATCCGGCCGGACTAAGCTTACTTGGAGCTAATTCGCCGGATCAGGTCATAGGAAAACCAATTACTGAAATTATTCACCCGGATTATTTAGCTATGGCTAGTGAACGTATTAAAAAAATGATTAATGGTGAGAAAGGACTTTACCCAACAACCGATGTCTATTTAAAATTGGACGGAACTCCCATAAATGTAGAAGTTAATTCGGCACCACTGGATTATAACGGTAAGCCGGCAGTTCAAGTAATTGTAGTGGATATAACCGAAAAGAAAAAAGTTGAACAAGACCTACTCAATTATCACAAACAGCTTGAAGAATTAACAAAACATTTGCAGAATGCACGCGAGGAAGAACGCGAAGCCATTGCAAGGGAAATCCACGATGAATTTGGCCAGGTACTGACATCCTTAAAAATGAATTTAACCTTGATGAAAAGAAAATTTGTCGGTACTAACAAAGATGAATTTGAAAAAAGTATTAATGAAATGACTCAACTGATCGATAGGGCTGTGCAGCACATGAGAAATTTAATTACCGAACTTAGACCCGAAATACTTGATAAGCTCGGTTTAATTCCGGCAATGGAGTGGCAGATTGACGAGTTCATACAAAGATCTAATATTCAGGTTTCCTTTGAATGCAAATTAGAAAGAACTAAATTTAATAAGCACGAAAAGCTTTCCGTTTTCAGAATTCTTCAAGAATCGTTAACTAATATTACCAGGCATTCTAAAGCAACTGAAGTAAAAATTATTTTTGAGAAGAGCGATAAAAACTACCTCCTTACCATTATTGATAACGGGGTTGGAATTGATGAAACCAAAATTTCATCTAAATCCTTTGGAATCATCGGCATGAAGGAACGTGCTAAACTAATCGGTGCCGGTTTTAATATTGAATCTGCGGCCGGAAAAGGTACAAGAACAATCTTGACTATCCCGGCAAAAGATAGTTAAAAGAAAAAATAAATTTTATATTTATATAAAAGATATTCATAGATATGATAACAGTATTAATTGCAGACGATCATTCATTTATTCGTGAGGGAATAAAAAATCTTATTACCCAGGAATATGATATAAAAGTGATTGCCGAGACTGCTAATCCACTTGAGATAATAGAACTTACACTTAAACACAAACCAAACATACTAATACTTGACTTATCGATGCCGGGCAAAGACGGTTTAGATGTTTTGAAAGAGATAAAACTCCAGGTGCCCGACACAAAAGTTTTGATAATGACAATGATGGCTGAAGACCAGTTTGCTGTGCGCACATTAAAAGCCGGGGCATCAGGTTACTTAACAAAAAACAGCGCCCCGGAAGAACTTATTAAAGCCATTAGAAAAATATACTCCGGTAAAAAATATATCAGCACTTCCCTTGCAGAAAAACTCGCAGATGATATTGATGCAACACTTAACAAAAATCCGATAGAGGTTTTATCGGACCGCGAATTTCAAATTTTAAAATTACTTGCTGCCGGCAAATCACAAACTGATATTGCCGGTGAACTATCATTAAGCACCAGCACAGTAAACACCTACCGATCACGGATACTCGAGAAGTTAAATCTACACACAAACGCAGAGCTGATTCATTTCGCCTTGACAAACCGTCTTATCGATTAACTACCTCTTGTAATAAAAATACTACACAATAATCATATTCTTACTACGGTCTTATTTAGCTGCCCTGGTTAATTTGTATCCAAGAATTGAAGGTTAAGGTGAAAAAGGTATTATTGGTAGATGATTCCCCGGAAATTATTAAGTCGTTGGCTCTTATAATTAATGAGATTAAAGGATTGCAAATTGTAGCTTCGGTTTCTAATGGCCTTAACGCCATTAGGGCATTTAATCTTTATGAACCTGATATTGTTTTACTTGATATCAGTCTGACTAACAGCAATGGTATTGAAGTTCTAAGCGATTTGAAATCTTCGGCGAAACCGCCTATCGTGATTATGTTCACAAACTATTCACGGGAATCATTTAGAAAAACTTCTATAAAACTTGGTGCTGATTATTTTTTAGATAAAACAAACGACACCGATAAATTAATAGATATCCTCACCCACCTTGCAAAAAGTTAACCATTACAAATTGTAGAATTTCTACTACGAAACAATTAGAGCATTTATTACAATAGAATCATAATTACTACTATAAACTAACCGGGTAATCAAAAGTATTTTGCGTATGGAAATTAAGAAAGAAGAAAAAATGAAAATATTAATCTTTGAACGCGTTCTTGAAGCCAAGCAAAGTCTTGAGAATCAAGTTAAACTAATAGATGAAAAGATCGAATTGGTAACAGCAGATAATATTAGCCTTGTACTCTATCTGCTTAAAGAATATTACTTCGACCTGATCGTTATCGATATGGATAACCTCGGCGGTCAATTCCGGGTTCTAAAGAAACTCGCCTTCGAAAAAAACCCCGATGTTACTTTAATTATGCTTACACTTTTCCCGTATAAAAACATTATAGATAAGTTTCTTAAAGAAGGTGTTGACTATTGTTTTGACAAAGTTGTAGAGCTTGACAAGTTTTTAACTACTGTAGCCGAAACAATAAAAAATATGGAACCGGAATTGAATAGTGACAATTCAGTTTCAAAGGTAAGCTGAGTTTTATACTTAGGGTTTTTGAGAAAAGGCAAATGAAAAAAGAGTTTAACAATATTAGCGTGGATAACAAGGGAGCTGTTAACCTTGTTTTAATCTTAGTAATCGCCAGCATACTTGTTATCGCCGGCGGTTATATTTTCTATAATAACCAAAGAGTGAAAGAAACAAGGGAGATACAATTACACCTCTCTACTATAGCTGATTATAAAACTAAAGAGATTGAACGATGGTTGTCAGATAATTTTTATCAGAGCGTTGCTATATTTTTTAACCAGCATTTTGTGAATCATTTTAACGATTGGCAGCAAGACAGAAACAACGAGACTAAGAAACATGAAATTTTATCGCTGTTAGAATATGAGAGAAAAAATAAAAAATTACGTGTAGCTCTTATAAGCGATATTGAAGGGAATACAATACTATCATCTAACAACAAAAAAGAAATTTTTGATACACATGAATTAACCTATCTTAAAAAGTCAGTTACAGAACAAACACCGGTCTTCACCAACCTATATCGATGCAAAATTGATAATGAAATTCATATTGCTACTTACATTCCGTTAGTCCAAAAAATAAATAATATATCTACCGTTTTTGCTGTTGTTGTTTTTGATATCGATCCGCATACAACCCTTTATCCTTTAATACAAAAATGGCCGCAAGAAAGCGAAACTTCCGAAGCACAAATTGTACGTAAAGAAGGTAACTATGTTCTTTTCCTAAATGAATTACGATTTACTAAGAGATCCGCTTTGAAATTCCGCATTCCCCTATCGAAAAAGGATGCACCGGCAGTAATGGCAGTAAATAATATCGAGGGCATTGTTGAAGGTAAAGATTACCGCGGAGAAGAAGTCCTCGCAGTTATAAAAAAAATCTCAAGATCGGATTGGCATTTAATAACAAAGGTTGACAAAAAAGAAATTTACCAGTCACTCACCGAGAAAGCATTATTTATTACAGCATTAGTTATCGCGTTTCTTATGGTAATCATTATAGGAGCTTTTTATTATTCCAAAAAAACAAAAACGGATTACTACAAAAAACTATATGAATCTGAAAAAGAGAAGTTGTTGATAAAGAAAAGTCACGAAGAATTAATCAATCATGCAAATGATATAATACTGCTGACAGATGCGTCGGGTAAAATAATTGAGGCAAACAAAAAGGCAGTTACTACTTACGGTTATACTTTACAAGAACTAAAAAACTTAAATATCAAGAATCTTCATCCGAGAGAAACACAAAGTAAATTTGAAATTGAAAATGCCAAAACTAAAACCGGTGATGGCAATGTTTACGAAACTACTCATTTAACAAAGTCCGGCCAATCTGTACCCGTAGAGGTTAGCTCGATATTTATAGTAATTAACGATACCGGTTATGTGCAGAGTATAATAAGAGATATATCCGAAAGAAAATATGCTGAAGAAAAAATAAGGCAGACAAGTAAACTTCTTGAAAATATCATAGATGGCACCCAGGATGCTATATTCATTAAAGATAAAGATGGTAAGTATATACTTGTAAACAAAGCCGCTTCAGAATTTGCACGTAAACCGATCGAAGAAATTATCGGTAAAGATGATTCACATCTGTTTACCGAAGGAATAGATTCTATACTCGAAAACGACCGTAAGGTATTGCAAGAAGGAATTACAATTAAAACCGAGGAAACACTTGTCTGTAACGGAATCAGAAGAACATTCGATGTAATTAAATTCCCCTGGAAAGATTCTAACAACAACATTATTGGCATTATCGGTATAGATAGAGATGTAACCGAAAAACAAGAAATGGTAGAGCAGCTAAGGGAAAGCGAAAATCATTATCGTAATTTATTTAACAACAATCCGCACCCAATGTGGGTCTACAATCTTAAGACACTCCAGTTTCTAGAAGTGAACGATGCTGCGGTTGATCTTTATGGATACTCTAAAGATGAATTTTTAAGTAAGACAATTAAAGATATCCGTCCAAAAGAAGATATTGAAAAACTGCTTGAGAATGTTCGTTCTTCAAATAAACTGTTAGCAAACAATATCGATCATTCAGGAAATTGGCGACATATAAAGAAAGACGGCACTATCATCGACGTTGATATAACTTCGCATCATATAAATTATAACAGCTATGACGGTAAATTAGTACTTGTTAATGATATAACTGAACGACTTGCTGCAGAACGGAAATTAATAGAAAGTGAAGAACGCTATAGAAGATTTTTCGAAGAAGATTTAACGGGTGACTACGTAACTACCCCGGACGGAAAGATACTTATGTGCAACCAGGCATTTGTAGATATAATGGGGTGCCGCTCGATAGATGATCTAAAAAATAAAAATGCTTATGATTTTTACTTCTATAAAAATGACCGTGATAAATTTATTGAAGAACTTAAAAAGAACGGGAAATTAATTCTGCGTGAAAATACTTTGAGAGCATGCGACGGCAGAATAATTCACGTTGTAGAAAATGTACTTGCTGATCTTGATGATAATGGCGAACTTGTCCAAATTTTCGGTTACATGTTCGATATTACTCAGCGGGTTAAGGCATTAGAATCATTAAAAAAGAGTGAGGAACGTTATAAATATTTAGCTGAAAATATTACTGACGTAGTATGGATCTTTGATATAAATTCATATAAACTTTCTTTTATAAGTCCTTCAGTTAAGAAACTCCGCGGCTATAGCGTAGATGAAGCTCTTGAAAAAAGTCTTGAGGAAGCATTAACGCCGGAATCAGTTAAATTGGTTCAAGAACTATTACCAAAACGTATTGCCTCGTATCTTTCAGGAATACCGGATGTACCGCAGATCAACGAGATTCAAGAATACCGTAAAGATGGTTCTATTGTAAACGTGGAAGTTTCTACGTCCTTACTTGGCGACGAAAAAACCGGTTTGAAAATATTAGGCGTAAGCCGTGATATCACCGAACGTAAACTTGCAGAAGAACAGAAAAAACTGAATGAAAGACGTTTGGAAAGTTTAATTAAAATAAATGAACATAATGCTGTAACTGAAAAAGAACTTCTCAATTACACACTAGAAGAAGCTATCAATCTTACCTCAAGCAAAATCGGCTATATTTATTTTTATGACGAAGCTACAAAGTTGTTCACACTTAATTCCTGGTCCAAAGATGTTATGCCGTTATGTGGGATATTAGAACAACAAACGGTTCACGAATTAGATAAAACCGGAATATGGGGTGAAGCTGTAAGACAAAGAAAAGAAATTATCATTAATGACTTCCAGTTAGCTAACCCAGATAAGAAGGGTTACCCGGAAGGTCATTTAGAATTATCCAGATTTTTAACTATCCCGGTAATAGTTGATGAAAAAATCGTTGCCGTTGTTGGTGTTGCTGATAAAGAGACCGATTATGATAGTCCCGATGTACGCCAATTAAAACTTTTGATGGATTCTGCATGGAAAATCGTTCAGAAAAAACGTGCAGAACACGAGATATTAACACTTAGTAAAGCTATAGAGCAGAGCCCGGCTTCAATTATAATTACCGACTTAGACGGTAAAATAGAATTTGTCAACAAAAAATTTACTGATGTTACCGGTTATTCGGCTGATGAAGTAAAAGGAAAAAATCCAAGTTTATTACAATCCGGTTTTACACCTAAATCCACATACAAAGAATTATGGGAGACATTAAAAGCCGGCAAAATCTGGAGCGGCGAATTATTGAACAAAAAGAAAGATGGCAGTCTTTACTGGGAAAACGTTGTTATCAGTCCGGTAAAAAATAAAAATATTTTCAAATACATAGCTGTAAAACTTGATATAACCAGCCAGAAAAAAATGTTGTATGAATTAATTGAAGCTAAAGAAAAAGCTGAGAGATCTGATAAATTGAAATCGGAATTTTTAGCTCAAGTATCACACGAAATAAGAACACCTTTAAACGCAATATTGAGCTACTCCAACTTGCTGCAAGATGATTTACTAGATAGAGACATCACCGATGAAAATACAACGGAAAGTTTAGCCGGGATACAATTTGCCGGGAAGAGAATAATACGAACAATAGACCTGATACTTAATATGTCCGAACTTAATACCGGCAGTTATAAAATTAGTCCTAAAAATATTAAGCTGTTAAAGGATCTACTGGATCATATAGTATTTGAATATCAAGCAATAGCAAAAGAAAAAAATCTTGAATTCTGCATTACCAAAAAAACTATTGATGATAGGGTTTTTGGCGATGAGTATTCTATCAGTCAAATTTTTATCAACCTAATTGATAATGCTATTAAGTATACTAATCATGGTTATGTTAAAATAAATTTATACCATGACAATCATTATGATCTAGTTGTGGAAATAGAGGATTCCGGTATTGGCATGTCAAAAGAATTTATGGCTGTAATGTTCGAACCTTTCTCCCAGGAAGATCAAGGATACTCTAGAAGGTTTGAAGGGAATGGTTTAGGACTTGCACTCGTAAAAAAATACTGCGAACTAAATAACGTAAAAATTGATATAGAAAGTGAAAAAAATAAGGGTACAACTTTCAGACTTACATTTCCAATAAAAACTTCATAAGCCCTCATAGCCCTCAAGAGACGCTCCGCGGCCGGCCCTCTAAAATAAACGGCTGCGGAGTGCTCTCTGTTTTTAAAAGGCAGAATTATGAATTCAGATCAAGGAATAATGAATTAAGAATTGACTTCTAAATTCAGAATTCACTGTTTGATATTCTCAATACTCTTTTAAAGATTTGATTACCGTCTGCTTTAGCTGACGGATAAAAAGAAATTTATTTCATAATTTAATTATCAAAATTACAGATTATCTTTAATGGCTATCAATATTAACAGATACAAAAAAATAATTCACCTTATAATTACTACTGTGATTTTTTTTACTTCAACTAACTACCCACAACAGACTAATAATCATACTAATTTCAAGAAAGAAGCTATCCAAAGACATTTAAATTTTTTAGGGAGCGATCTATTTGAAGGGAGAGGAACCGGCACAACCGGCGGCAACCTTGCAGCAAAATACCTTGCATTAGAATTCGAACGGATAAATCTTAAGCCTATTGGGAACAACAAAACTTTCTACCAATACATTCCATTACATGGAAGCAAACCACTCACATCGTCAAAATTAGAAATTAATATTAAAGACAAAACAATTCCCCTTAGGTTAAATGATGATTATGTATTGCTTCAAGCCGGGGAACAAACATTTATTCCCAATCCTATCCCCTTAGTTTTTGTTGGTTACGGAATTATTTCACCGGAATATGATTATAACGATTATTATAATATTGATGTTGAAGGAAAAGTAGTTGTGTTCTGGGATGGAGAACCTGAACTTGAAGACGAGAGTTTCTTCGACGGAAAAAATCCAACTGTTTACAGTTCGCTTGAAGCAAAACAAAGGATTGCCTTATCGCGCGGCGCACGAGGTTCCATTTTTATTCCCTCACCGGATAATGTTAAATATAAAGATTGGTACCATGTCGTTAATAATTATTCGTTCGAATATCTTTCATTAGCATATTCGGCAGCATCTACATTCGGTGCAATCGTAAAACCCGGTATGGCAAAATTGCTTTTCGAAGATTCGGGTTACAACATCGATGATATTAACATCATGGTTAAAACGAACAGCGTTAAAAGTTTTCCTCTCAATTCCAAGTTATCTTTCAGGGGCAATTTTAAGGAAAGAGATTTTCTTGCATCAAATGTTATCGGCTTTCTTGAAGGAAAAGATCCCGATTTGAAGAATAGCAATGTAATTGTATCTGCTCATTATGATCATCTTGGTATTGGCCCGCCAATAAATAATGATTCCATTTACAACGGGGTTTTCGATAACGCCGCCGGTGTATCGGTGTTGATAGAAATTGCTAAAGAATTTACCAAACCTGAAAATACTCCTAAGCGTTCAATCATTTTTATTTTGTTAACCGGTGAAGAGAGCGGTCTGCTCGGTTCAAGATATTATATTGATAACCCGGTTGTACCGCTTTATAAAACAGTTGCCAACATTAATATTGATGGAATTGCCTCATTCGATAAATTTAAAAGCGTTGTAGGTGTCGGTAAAGAGTACTCAACATTAGAAGATGTCCTGAACATTACCGCTCAGAAATCCGGATTAAGCGTTATCCCGATCCCGCCATTATTTATCCAGGCGGAATCATTTACAAGATCGGACCAGTTAACATTTGCGTCCGCCGGAATACCGGCAATACTTATCTCGGAGGGACCAAATTATGTTAACTTGTCATACAAACAAGGGCTTGAAAAGATGATCAACTTTGCGGCAAAAATTTATCATACCCCTTTTGATGATCTTTCTTTACCAATAAACTATGATGCGGTAATACAACATGCGGAATTTCTATTTTCTTTTATAGCAGAAATCGCCAATGCTGAAAACGAACCCGAATGGTTTAAAGGATCGCCGTATATTAATGCACGACTTCGTTCAATCGCAGAGAAAAAATGAAAAAAAATATTAACTCACTTCTCTTCTTGTTATTAATATTGAGCGGCTGCAGCACAACACAACTGCAAGTAGCAACAATCCGCATAAAAGGTTCAGACACAATGTTGAACCTAACAAGTTTACTTGCGGAAGAATACATGAAGGAAAATCCGGGTATATCAATTTATGTTGAAGGCGGCGGTACTGCCAGCGGAGTCCGCGCTATGCTTAGAGGTGATGTTGAGATTTGCACTGCATCAAGAACATTAGTATCGGATGAAATTAAACTGCTTGCAGATCAATACGGAAGTGTTGGCGTAAGTTACCTGATCGCAAAAGATGGTTTAAGCATATACCTAAATCCGGATAACCAGGTTAATGAAATTTCAATTCAGCAATTAAAAGATATTTACTTGTGTAAAATTAGAAACTGGAAAGATATAGGCGGTACCAATATGCCGATCATTCCTATTACAAGAACGCCAAACTCAGGTACGTATCTTTATTTCAAAGAACATATACTTGACGGAGCTGATTACTGCTCCAATATTCTAATTGTACCAACAATGAAAAATGTAATTGAAACGGTTAGCGAAACCGAAAATGCTATCGGGTTTGGCGGTATCGGTTTTCAATCGCAAGTTACAGTTGCAAAGATAAATGGCATTGAACCTACTGAAGAAAATGTTAGGAACGATATTTACCCGATTAGCCGGTACCTTCATTTTTATACTTTACACCCGCCAGCCGGAATCGTTAAGGATTTTATAGATTGGGTAATTAGTCCGAACGGACAAAGAGAAATAAAAGAAGCCGGGTTTATCCCTTTGTTTGAAATTTCTAATTGAATCGTTTAGCAAGCCGTATCACAAACACACATCAATTATTAAATCTCTAAATTCATCCTGATAAATCCATAACTCGAATAATCCGTTAAGTCTTTGGTAATATTTTTCTGAATGATATACTTATATAAGATATCAAAATAAACTTCCCTTATTGGTTCAAACCTTATATCAAAGGTGAATATGTTTTGATTGATTCTTTCACCATCAAGAAACGCAACATGTTTTGCATCGATATCGATGCGGTGTTCTAAGAACGCGTCGCCGCCTGAATTGAAAACAACATTGCCAAGTGCATCGAACATATTTTCACCCGAACGTATAAACTGATATTCAAATTTCCCTCTTATCCAATCATTAATATTGTATGCTGCAGATGAGTAAATCTCGTCGGCGTTCGGTCCGATACGGTGACCCAATAATTCGCCGTGTGCAGTGTAAGAATTTTTATAGTTCACATGCGAATAAACATAAGGACGAATTTTTGTGTATTCAAAAACAAGAGATAGATCGTTCAAAGAAATAGGTTCGTACCAAAACAGACCTACTTGATATGCTGTTTTGTTAGAGAATAGATCCATTTCCTGGAGATGGCTTATAATATTTTCATCCATAAAAAATGTTGCTTGCAATTCCAGGTCTTTCAGAAATCTCGACTGAAAATCGAAGAAAACAACACCGTTATCCCTATCTTGAAGCGACATCTCAATGAATTTGTAGAATGCGAAAGGATTCAAATAAGCTAAATCAATTCCTCTGCCGGAATAGATTATTGATTCACCAAGGCCGATATCAAAAAGATTTTTGAGTGAAAGTTTGAATTTATTATACGCAAACATCTTTGTATAATTTTCGTCACGGTCAATATTAAACTCGCCTACTGTTGAACCATGCAAAGAAGTGAAACTAAAAACACCATAGTTGAAATCAACTTTTAGAAAATCCAACATTGGATGATCACCCGATAAAACAAGCCGGCTTCCGTAGCCATAACCAAGTTTCAATTTCTCTCTGCCAATCTGAAAAGCAATATTCATATCTTCAGCCGGTTCGCTGAAAAATCTCAGGTATCCTTCCGTAAAATCATAATTGCCGATGTTTTCCAATTTTTCATAAAACTTGAAATTGTATTTTAACCTCGGGTCGAATATAATTGCCAGATCTTGCGATCCGCTCACTCCCCCTTTTTGGATTGTCATACTATAACCAACCTTATCAAGTATGGTACCTCTTCCACGGAATCCAATATCGTAAAGTTCGGAATTATTAATAAATGGTTTGAAATTTTGCCCGTATAATGCTCTGCCTAAAATTTCGAAATAGAAATTAATATTTTCATCCCGGTACGAATAAAAATGTTTGATTTTATTTGAGAAGAGATCAGAGAACCGGTTGGAATAATTGTTATTACCATTAATTAGCTGGAATGTGTTTGTACTATCAGCGTTTTCATAAGAGAATTCATCAATATATTTTTTAAGAATTTTTGATTCCGTTCCGCTCAATTCATTTTTTCTATCAAAAATGATTTTTAAGTAATCATAAACTTCTTTCCTAGACATGCCCGGGTTATCATCATGAATATGCTGCAATATTCCTTTTACCTTCATCTCTTTTAGAAAAGTATAAACATTATGATCAACCGGAACATTTTCGTGCTGGGCAGACAAGTTGGAATTAAAAATTAAAAAGGAAAAATTAAAAAGTAGTACAAAGAATATTTTTCTAATCAATCTATTGATCATTTATACATCCACATTTTTAGGTGCAAGAAATTTATTATATAAAAGTAACCCGATAATTGTAGCCGCACCTATCATACTAAACGTAATCCAGAGCATTGTAGGGTTATGAAGTGTATCAACAAAATAAACATAAAGATTAGCTCCGAGGATACCTCCGATACCGCTTCCCAACACGCCGTATAAAAATGAGTAACCGAGGTAAACAGCTTTTTTATCTTCCGGCGCTATCAATCCAACGTAACTGATAAATTTGGGATGTGCGGTCATTTCACCCACTGAAAAAATAAATATTCCGGCAATGAACACAAACGGATGTGTCGAGATTGCCAAAATTGCAATCCCGATCGTACCCAATGCAATACCGGTAATCATTGTAGGAAGTGCTTTCTTATTCTTTACAATATTTGAAACGAATATCTGAAGCAAGATAATTGTACCGGCATTTATAACAGTTACATGTTCAACATCAAATTTCCAGTTTGGGTTTTGAATAAACAATCCGAGTAGGGAATTCACGGCATTGTTAATCGGGGTTTTATCTACATAATCTTTAAAGTACCAAAGTACAGAATCAAACTGCTGGAAATATAAAATCCAAAAACCGGAATAGATAACAATCATCAAAATAAATCTAAAATCTTTAAGCACTAAAAGTGCTTCGGCAAGAACTTTACCAAGCGATTTTGTGTTTTCAGGTTTTTGTGGTTCTTTATAAACAAAGAAATTCAAAAGAAGCAGCCAGCCCGTTCCTACAGCAGCCATAACAAAAACATATGAGTAAGAATATTGTTTTAATATGTTAACAAGTATCAAAGGAAAAAGAAAAGCGCCGAGATTAATTGACCAATAATAGATTCCAAATGCGAGCGTTGAATTTGATTTATCGGTCACACGTGCAATAGTACCGGAGATCAAAGGTTTAAATGTTCCGGCACCGACCACCATTAATATCAAACATGTAAACACCAAGGAATAAGTTGAAACCAAGCCCGTTAATAAATAACCGATACTCATTACGGCAAAAGCAAATACCAAAGTTTTTCTGTACCCAAAACGGTCTCCTAATGCACCGGCAATGATCGGCAACAAATATAATAGCGGCTGGAACGTACTTGTTATTACGCCAACACTTTCTTTTGAAAAACCTAATCCCCCTTCAGCAACACTTAGAACTAAATACACTGATAGTATTGAACGGACACCGTAGTATGAGCCGCGTTCGAAAAATTCCATTACAATTACTGTCCAGAAATTCTTAGGGAAGGATTTGAATATGCTTACCTTAGGTGTGTCTGCCATAGTATTCCCGTTTTTAGATAGCAAAATAGGTCGGCTGTGTGATTAAAGCAAAGTGGAAATGAAGGCGAAGTGGTATTGATTTTTTATTTACCGTCTCTTTAAAGAGACGGTAAAAAAATCGGTACAATTAATTTTCACTTCACCCCAACCAATTCTTTTTCTACTTCATCGATAACAACATTGCTTACAGATTTTGTTTTTTCAGAGAAGTAAGTATAGATAGCTGGAATAACAAATAAAGTTAGTATAGTCGAAAAAATTAATCCGCCGATAACTGCGATACCCATCGAGACGCGGCTTTCGGAACCAGCGCCAAGTGCAAGGGCAATCGGCAGTGCGCCAAGTATTGTAGAAAGACTTGTCATAAGTATCGGACGCAATCGCAAACGCGCCGCTTCTTGTACTGCTTCAACTACATTTAATCCTTGTGCTTTTTTCTGGTTGGCAAACTCAACAATTAAAATTCCATTTTTAGTTACAAGACCTATCAACATTATCTGTCCAATTTGACTAAAGATGTTTAATGTTTGATTAAAATACCAGAGCGATATTACTGCACCGGCAATTGCAAGCGGAACTGTGAACATGATTATAAACGGATCGCGGAAACTTTCGAACTGTGCGGCGAGTGTTAAATAGATTAACACAAGCGCTAGTAAAAATGTAAATAACAAACTTGAAGAACTTTCAACAAAATCTTTCGATGCACCTTCAAGTGCTGTGGAATAACGATCATCCAAAACTCGATCTGCAATTTTATCCATTGCTTCAATTCCATCGCCGATAGTTTTGCCAGGAGCCAAACTAGCAGAGACTGTTGCGCTAACAAACCGGTTAAATCTATAAAGCTGCGGCGGACTGCTCTTTTCTTTCAGTGTTACAAGATTATCAAGCTGTATTAATTGATTTCTGTTATTGCGTACATAAATTGAAGCAAGATCGATCGGCTTATTCCTATTCTCCCTGAATACTTGTCCGATAACCTGGTATTGTTTACCGTTCATAATAAAAAATCCAAAGCGCTGACCGGAATAAGCAAGCTGTAAAGTTTGTGCTATATCGAGAGCAGATACACCAAGTTCTCTCGCTTTAGTTCTGTTGATCTCGATTACAATTTCCGGTTTGTTGAATTTCAAATTCACATCAACATTAGCGAAAGTAGGATCATCGCGCGCAACATCAAGAAATTTTGGAACTGCTTCACGCAGCCGTTCAAAATCCGGTGCTTGTATTACATACTGAACCGGCAAACCTCCCCTTCTTGTAGAGATGGATTGATTTTGTACAACAAAAGAACGGGCATCACTTAATTTTTGCACAATACCGGTAACTTGATCAGCAATTTCTTGTTGTGATCTCTCCCTCTGATCTCTCTCCTTCAAAATTAATCTTATAAACCCGCTATTAACAGTTCCTCCTCCGCCGGCTGTAACCGATACAACTGCATCTGCTTCTTTAACTGTATCCTTTAAAACCTTATACATATTCATTAGGTAACGATCCATCATTTCGTAAGAAGTTCCTTCCGGCATCGTAGATTGAACACGAATATCTCCGCGGTCTTCAATAGGTGCAAGTTCCGATTGTAAGCTGCTTCCGATAAAATAGATCACGAGAAATGAAACAGCCATAATTACAAATGCGAGCCATCTTTTCTGTAAAAACTGTCCTAATAAATTTTTATATGAATTTTCTACCTTATTAAAGAACGGCTCAGTTTTGTAATAGAACCAGCTATGTTTTTCTTTTGATCTTAATATCTTGGAACTGAGCATCGGCGTTAATGTTAATGCAACAAATGCAGAGATTAATACCGATCCGGCTATTACTACACCAAATTCTACGAACAAGCTGCCGGTTATACCTTCCAAAAACATTATCGGTAGAAAAACCGCTGCCAATGTTATTGTTGTGGATATAATTGCAAAAAATATTTCTGCCGATCCTTTTGTACTAGCTTCTACAGAACCCATTCCATCTTCAACTTTACGGAAAATATTTTCCAGGACTACTATTGCATCATCAACCACTATCCCGATGGCGAGAACAATCCCGAGGAGTGTTAAAACGTTAATGGAAAAATCAGCAAGATACATTATAAAGAATGCACCGATAAGTGAGACCGGGATAGCAATGATAGGAATAATCGTAGTACGCCAATCCCTCAAAAACAAAAAGATGATTAGTATAACCAATGCAAAGGCAAGAAGAATTGTTTCCTGAACTTCGGAAATTGATTGACGTATATATTTTGTTACATCGAAACCGATAACAAGTTCTATATCTTGAGGTAAATCCTTTTTAATCTGATCAACGCGTTTATAAAATTCATCTGCAATCTGAATATAATTTGCACCCGGTTGTGGAATCAGAACAACACCGATCATTGGAATACCGTTATTTCTCAGCATAGTTCTTTCATTTTCAGGGAAAAGTTCTGCATTACCAATATCCCTCATTCTTACTATTGCACCACCCGATTCTTTTACGATCAAATTGTTAAACTCTTCAACGGATGTTAATCTTCCGAGCGTTCTTACCGTTAACTCGGTATTGCTTCCTTCAATTCTGCCGGAAGGGAGTTCAATATTTTCTCTATTAAGAGCGTTGCGGATATCAAGTGGTGTAATGCTGTAAGCGGCAAGTTTAGCCGGGTCCATCCATAAACGCATCGAATATTTCCGTTCGCCCCAAATAGCAACCTGGCTGACACCCGGTATTGTCGCAAGACGTTCTTTAAAAATATTTTGACCCATATCGGAAAGATCAAGCAGACTTCTTTTATCGCTCTTCACACCAAGAAAAATTATTGGTACGGCATCTGCATCTTGCTTGGCAACAGTCGGCGGATCAACATCCGGTGGAAGATTTCTTTGAGCCCGTGATACCCGATCGCGTACATCGTTTGCCGCTGTTTCAAGATCAATGCTAACATCAAATTCAACAGTGATATTGCTTCGCCCATCGCGGCTTGTTGATGTTAAAGAACGGATACCGGCTATACCGTTAATCTGTTCTTCGAGCGGTTCGGTTATCTGCGATTCGATCACATCGGCATTTGCACCGGCATAGTTTGTGGATACATTAATAATCGGCGGATCAATACTCGGATATTCTCTTATTCCCAAATATGTATAACCGATAACTCCAAACAGAACAATTGCTATCGACATTACAATTGCAAGCACCGGTCTACGTATGCTAACTGATGATAAACTCATATCTATTTACGATTTTTGATTTACGATTTACGAATTAAAACCAGCTTAATTAATTTTGTTACTACAGCAAAAACTATCTCACCAAACTTAACTTAACCGGCGCATTGGGACGAAGCTGAATAATACCGGAGGCAATCAGAGTATCACCTTTACTTAACTCGGAAACAATTTGAACTTCGCTTTCCGTTCTTATCCCGGTTTGAACAATTAGCGGAACAGCTTTTCCGTTCCGGTATACAAATACTTTTTCACCTTCGAGATCGGGTACAAGTGCTTCGGAAGGAATCATTATTGCATCACGCAGTTCTTCAAGTACAATATCAATTTCCACGTAAGCTCCCGGCGTTAATTCTCCTCTTTCGTTTGGAACAACAGCGCGTGCTTGCACCGTTCTTGTATTTTGATCAATCTTTGGTTCCACCGCATAAATTCTGCCATTAAAAATTTTACCGGTAGAAGCTAATTTTACGTAAACAGTTTTTCCTTCTTTGATCAATCCAAAATATTTTTGAGGCACGGCAAAATCTATTTTCATCGGGTTAATACTTTGAAGTTTTGCAATTGGAGTTTGCGGAGAAATATAACTGCCAACACTAACCGAACGCAGCCCGATAACTCCATCGAACGGTGCGCGTATCTCGGTCTTTTCTATTTGCGCTTGTGTGAATTCAATATCTGCCAAAACAGAATTCAATTCATTTAATTGTACATCATATTCTTGCTGACTTGTAAGATTTTTTTCGAGCAATTGTTTGTATCGGAATTCTCTATCCTTTGCAAGGGTCTCACGTGATTTATTCTTTTTAAACGTTGCTTGTAATTCCGCATCGTTTATCTTGAGAAGCAAATCTCCTTGTTTGACTTGTTTGCCTTCGACAAATAATATTTGGGTTATCTTACCTGATGTTTCGCTTCGCAATTCTACTTCTTCATTGCTTACTAACGTACCATTCGAAAAAATTTTATTCTGCAAAGGTTTAGTATCGATGATCAATCCGTTCACCGGAACCATTCGCGATGCCGGATTCGTATTCGATGAGGTTTCCTCGGAACTTGTAAAATCAATTTTGGGAATTAGAAGGATTAATAGAACAATGATCAATCCTCCCCATATAATGATCTTTTTCTTATTCTTCATTTCATCCTTCGATTAATAATAGAGAAAGAGATTATGGTTATGAAAATAAACAATAGTATCAACTAAATCTAAAACGAGACTAATATTTGCCTTATTGCTAAATGGTCATAATTAGGAAATCCAAAAAATTTTTTCCGTAAAATTTAAAAGTTAATTCACGCAACAAGCTAATATTACTTTTTATCCAGCCAATCAATTAAACCATTGATGAATGTAAGCGGGTGCGGAGGGCAGCCGGGAATGTATAGATCAATTTTGTTTTCTTCGAGGAATTTTCTTTCAATCTCTTTTGATTCCTTAAATATTCCCCCTGAAATTGCACAAGCACCAAAGAGTATAATTATTTTGGGATTAGGCACCGCTTCAAAACAAATCTCGTTTGCTCTTGCCATGTTTTTTGTAATAGGTCCGGTAATTACAATTCCATCAGCGTGCCGGGGTGAAGCAACAAACTCAATTCCAAACCGCCCCATATCAAAGTTAACATTACTCAATGCATTCAATTCAAGTTCGCAGCCATTACAGCCGCCGGCTGAAACCTGGCGCAGCTTTAATGACTTCCCAAAATATTTTATGATTTTTTCGGACGCCTTTTCCGGGGTAATATACTTCGTATCCTTAGTTACTGTAAGTTGTTCGCGTGTACTTGCAGATAAATGACAATCATTTGAAAAATGAATTATTTTTTCGGGGCAGCTCTCTTCACAAAGCGGACAAAAAACGCACAAGCCCAAATCAATACTAACCGGATTAGTTGTTATTGCATTTGTCGGACAGACCTCAGCACATTTTTTACATCCGTCCGCGCAAACTTTATCATCAATAATTGGCAGTCCGCGAAATAATGGAGGCAGTGAAGCATTCCTCACATCATGCACAACCGGATCGCGTTGAAGTATTCTAACTTTTATTGCGTCTTTCATATAAGATTAATTCTACCATTTTTCAACTTAGAGATCATGCCCGGCATAAGATAAATCAAAACTTTTATTGCATAATGGAAAATCCGAAATGGCTGTTTTTCTTAAAGCCAAACTTAATCCGTACCAATTATTGAATGACGGATCTTTAATTTTATAATGAGAAAGATTTCCTTCATCATTGGTAAACACAGTGTGAACAATTTCACCGCGCCATCCTTCAACTATTGCAATTACTCCCTGGTTCGATTCTACATTACCAAAGTTGGTTTTGATTTCTCCATCCGGGAGATTTTCCAATTGATCGATTACAAATCTCAACGATTCATCAATTTCCATTGCACGTAAACGAGCGCGCGAAAAAACATCTCCCCCGGATAAATTAATTAACGACACCGGACTGTACCGGTAAGCACCATAAGGAAAATGAATTCGGGCATCTTCTTCAATTCCGCAAGAGCGCGCAGCTAAACCAACCAATCCAACTTGAGCTGCTAATTCATTTTGAACGACGCCCGTGTTTTCAAACCGGGCTAAAGCACCAATTGACGAGAACAAATATTGATTTACCGCTTCTACATCGTCCCGAACAATTTGCAGATTGTTGAGTATACTGTTTACCATCTCATCATTAAGATCAAATCGAACGCCGCCGTAAACAAATAAACCGCGCCCAAACCTCGAACCGCATATTAAAGCTAAACTATTTATTACAAGTGTACGCAATCTTCCGTATGAAGAAGCCACAAGCGAAAATCCAATATCATTTGCTACCCCTCCTAATCCCGTTAAATGCATTGCAGCTCTCTCAATTTCTTCTGCTATGGAGCGAATCACTTGTGCGCGTAAACTAATTTGCGTTTTGCTCAAACTTTCGATGGCGCTGCAATGAGCATAGGAATGACCAATCACTGTATCGCCGGCAATTGATTCTGCGAGAACAATACTCTGCGATGAATTTGATTTCAGCAGCAACTTCTCAATCCCTCTATGCTGATACCCTAAATTTATTTCCAGGTTATAAACTAATTCACCATGGCATTGAAATCTAAAATGCCCCGGTTCAATAACACCGGCGTGAATAGGACCGACCGCAACTTCATGAATTTCTTCGCCATCAATTTTATAGAATTGATACGGCTTATTTCCAGAAATCATATTTTGTTTTCTAACCGGTCTAAGCCAGGGGTGATTCAACAGCATGTAACCATGGTTCTCTGCAAGTTCACACTCAAAATAATTAGTCTGGGGAAATAGATTTGCGAAACTTTCGAATTTAAGATCGTTTTTATCAAACACACCGCCGGTTAAATGAATCATTGAAGATCTTGCATCGGCAAGAATCGAAATAAGTTTCTCCGGTTCGTCATTATTAAGCGGCGTTAATCCTATCATTCTATAACCACACACCATACCTTCCAGAACAGAATTTCTAAAGTCTTCCTTCGATAAAAAAGGAATAACGCTTAAATCGAATGATTGATTATTCTGAACTTCCAGCGATATCATAAATTCATTCCGAAATCTTTTGTAACATTGATAATATTCTGATAAATAACATCAGGAGATATAACCGCAATTACTGTTAGAAGGATTAAGAGCAGAATAACCGATAGATGGATAAACTCAAAACGTTCGGTACCGGCTTCCAATTGATCATTCTCGCCTTTTTTGTAAAGCATGGTAAAAATTATTTTGCCCATATTTATGAAAATAAAAAGGAGGAAAAACATTGAAGCAAAAAGTATCACCGGTTTGTCTGAAAATAGAAGCCCTTCAAATATTTTTATCTCGCTGAAAAAAATTCCGAAAGGAGGTATTCCTGAAATAGCAAAGAATGAGAGAAGGAAAAGCCAGCCGGTTATCGGCATTGTCCTTAATGCCGAGGTAACATTTGAAACTTCTCTTGATTTATATCTGCTGTGGATATTTCCGGCGGTTAAAAACAAAACCACTTTAGTTATTGAATTATAAATTGCATGATACATTGCCCCTACAAAAGCCAGACCTCCCACACCGATTCCAAGCGTGATCAATCCTAAATGCTCAACACTTGAATAAGCGAGCATCCTTTTATAATTGTTAACTTTGAACATAAATACAAACGCAACAAATAGTGAAAGCAGCCCGCCGATAATTAAGATTATTTTTGCAAATTCATACGAAGAAGTCGGACGAATAATTTGTAATATTCTTAAAACACCTATCAAAGAAGTAAGGCGGAGTGATCCGGACATTAAAGCAGCAACGGGACTTGGCGCATTACTAGTTGCATCTATATCACCGGAGTGCATCGGTGCAATTCCTATTTTAGTACTCAAGCCGGCAAAAATGAAAATGAAACTTGCCTTTAGCCAAATGGGGTTGAGTTCTTTAGCATTCTTTATAAATTCCCAAAAGAACAATTGCTTTCCTTCAAGCAAAGAACCTTTTGCCGAAAGTGTTAAGAATAGTATACCAATGAATGCAAATGCAATTCCAACCGATACAAGGAACAAATATTTCCACATTGCTTCAAGTGCTTCTTCATTACGGTAGTAAAAAATCAAAGGCGCTACACTTAGTGTCGTTGCTTCTGCGGCAACCCAGTACATTCCGAAATGGTTGCTGAGCATTGCCGCTGAGTTGGCGGTTAAATAAAAATTCAAAAGGAGAAAATAGTATTTCTTACCTTCCTGGGCTTTGGAAGTAACCGGCCGTTTTAAATATGAGAACGAAACCAGTACAACCCAGAAATAAACATTTGAAAGTATCAAAAGAAAAAATTTGCTGAGTGAATCCACACTGAAGAAAAAGGGTAAGTCTGCATGATAATACCCCAGGAATACGCTAAGCGATAATACCAAATGCAAGATACTTACGCCGAGGGAAACGGAGTATTGTACGCGGAGATTCCTTATATAATAACAGAATATCGAACTGATTAAAGGCAGCAATATGAAAATAAAAAACTCGAACATTAATCTTTCAACCTCCCGAGTGCAGTTACATCAAATCCTTTTAGTGTAGAACTGATATTGTTTAATGCTATTCCCATCAGGAAAACTACAACAAATACATCGAGCAGAATTCCTAATTCGATCATCATCGGCAATTCGGAAGCAACGGCAGTGCCAAACAGAAAGATCCCGTTTTCTAATATTAAAAATCCGGCTACATGAACAATCAATTTTTTCCTGAACATAATTATATAAATGCCGATTACGATTGCAGAAAAACCGCTTGCAAAAGGAATCACGTTCAATTCTGTTCTCTGCGAAAGAATATTGGAGACCACAAATATTACAACCATAGAAACAATAACAAGAAGTAAAAAAGTAAATTGTTGTATCGTCGGTTCTATCATTCTTTTAATATCAAGATCGAGTATAATCTTTTTTATGTACTTGGGTATAAGAAACACTTTTACAACAAGCAAAGTAACCGGGAGGATTATACCGAAAATTGAAAAGTCATAAATAAATGGAATTACAATTATTACCGATAATAATAATCCTTGCAGTTGAAGAACAGTTACATACCCTTTTACTCTTGAGGAAATTGAGACATAAAAAAGCGATAGACAAAAAAGTATGCTTAAAACATTTTCCATAAACAGCTCATTTTGTAAAAGTATAAATCAACAAGTTCAATATCCCGATTGCAGTAGCAAACAAAAGGTATTGCGGAATGTTCTTCATTTTGAACCGGGAAGTAATGGTTTCAACAGTTGCCAAAGTCAAAGCAAGTATAAAACTGCCTATTACAAATATCATAACACCAACTAAATAGCTTTGTGCGCTGAAGGGATAGAAAAAAGATATTTCGAGAATTGCATAGATAAATAGTTTAATGTAACCCGAATACTGGTAAAGGAATAAATCAATACCGGAATTATCAAGAATCATCACCTCGTGGATCATCGTGAGTTCAAGATGTGTGTTGGGATCATCAACCGGCATGCGCGAACATTCGGTTACAGCAAGTAAAAAAGCCGAGATCGAGCAAATAACTATAAACACGATATACGAAATATTGTTTAGCTGGATTGAATAATATATATCATAAATAGAACTCAACCCGCTTATAAAAGCCACGCTTCCGAGGGTAAAAAAGAAAATTGGTTCTGCAAACAATGCAAATGTTGCTTCGCGTGCTGCACCCATTCCTTCGAATGAACTGCCAATATCCATTGCCGCCAGAATCTGGATGAATCTAGCAAGTCCCAATATGTAGGCAAATAATATTATGTCTCCGTTAAAACTAATTAGCGGTTTCCAAAAACCAATAGGAAGCATAGTAGCAGCAACAGCAACGGTAACAAAATTTATTACCGGTGAAATTCTACTTACAAAAGAAGAGACAGTTGCATTAATAGTTTCTTTTTTAAAGAGACGTTTTAGATCATAGTATGGCTGCCAGACCGGTGCACCGATTCTTCCGGTTAGAACGGCTTTAAGTTTGTTGATCAGCCCGGCAAATAAAGGAGAGAAACCTAAAATGATCAATAAAGAAATTATACCTTGTAATATTTCTATTTCCATAAAAACGCAATTATACCATAGACAGTTATAATTATTAATATAAACCCTATGTAATACCTAATATCGGTTTGGCTCAAGAATTCAATTTTAGAAATTATTTTTTTTAGAAATCCATACAACGGCAATACTATTTTATTATCGACAAAATCTTGCGAGTGACTTTCAAAAGCGGTTTGTTTGGGAAACGCACCTTTGGAAATCTCAACTTTTTTATGATACACTAAAATTGTTTTAGGTATGATATTGAGTTCGTCTGCAAATGAAGAAGCTGTGTATTGCATCCGGGGTGTGATATTTTCATAACCGCAGCCCCAAGTTGCCGAGGTTCTTCTTCCATATTTTTTTTGAATTTTAACTTTTACAAAATATAAAACAACAGCACTAAGCAAGATGGCCGAGAATATTAATGTAAGCGATAACCAATTCATGCCTATCAATGCAGAAGAATCTGCCGAGACAAAACCACTACCGATTACTTTATTAACAATTCCGATAAAGATACGCGGATAAAATCCAATTGCGATACAAAGCAGCGATAAAATACCGAGCGATATATAATCATAAACCGAAGTATGAAAATGCTTTATTTCTTTTCTTTCGGTTCCTAAAAAAATAATCGAGTTGATTTTTGTAAAACAAGCAACAGCTAATCCGCCTACAAACGCCAATCCTACAACAAATATCAGCATAATAAACGGGTAATAATTTTTTAATTCTTTTGCAGCCTGGAAAAATCCATTATAAATAATGAATTCCGAAACAAACCCGTTAAATGGCGGAATGCCGCTGATTGCAACCGAACCAATAAGAAAAAATATTGCCAGGTATTTTGCGCGGTGAACAATTCCACCCATCAGTTCAATATTTCTTGTACCTAAGTTATTAGAAATTACTCCGCTCCCAAGAAACAACAAACTTTTGAATATTGCATGATTCAAAGTATGTAGCAGCGCACCGCCGAATCCCAATACTTCTAGAGCCGGTATTTTATTTGCCGAGCCGATAAACCCGATACCGATGCCAATCCCGATGATTCCAATGTTTTCAACGGAATGATATGCAAGCAGACGTTTAATATCATGTTGTGCAAGTGCATACCACACGCCAAATATTGCACTTAGAATACTTATCACTAAAACTACCCATCCGCACCATTCCGGTATTGGATTCAAAAATTGAAATGTCCTTAATATGCCGTATATACCGGTTTTAATAATCACCCCGGAAAGAAAAGCACTTAATACTGTAGGTGCTATCGGATGAGCTTGTGGCAGCCAAAAATGGAAAGGCATAAATCCGGCTTTTATTCCGAAACCGATAAACGACAAAATGAATAATATAGGGAGAGTATTTCTTAATGTTAACGAAACGTGATAATCGCTCAAGAACCAACTGTTGGTTTGATGATGAAGTAAAAAGAAAAAAATGTATATAACAAACACTATAACATGAGATGCCACTAAATAATAAAAACTTCCTTTATGTACTTCTTCTTTTTCTCTTTCCAGTATCATCCCGAGATATGCCGACATGCTCATTACTTCCCAGCTAACCAAAAAAAGTATTGCCTGGTTGGCTATTACTATAAATTGAGTTGAGACGAGAAGAACAGTATAAGATATTACAAAACTCTTTATTGGTCTTTCCTGGTCAATATAATGCTGGAGATAAGAGAAATTAAAAATGGTTGTAGGAATTGCAACGAGCTGAATAATAAATAAAAAAAAGAGTCCCAGCCCGTCAAGGCGAATCCAATTATCAAAAAGGAGTGTATCGTTTATAAGCTGTGAGGACGAAAAAAGCGATGAGGATAAGGTTGAGATTAACCCAATTACTAATCCGATCAATAAAATAATGTTCGAGGTTAAGAAAAATTTACGTTCACTTCTTATAAAAGCAACCGGGATAAGTGCCGAAAGCTGTATTACAAATGCAGCTATAAATAAAACATTACCGGAGTTTAATAATCCGTTCATCGAATCTTTTCTCTTGTTTCCTCAATTTTACTAATGATATCCAGTATTTCTTTACATTCAAGTCTGTTCTCAAGAGCAAACCTGAAAGTTTCTTTTGATAACAAAAAACTTAAATGTGCAATTAAACTTAGATGTTGTTTAATTGTCTGCGAAATGAGAAGTATTATTGTATGAACCGGTTTACCATCAATAGCTTGAAGTTCCAGAGGTTGCCGGGGGAAGAAAAAATTAATTAATGGTCTGTTCTTCCCGATCATTATCGGAACTCTCGGGTGAGGCAGACTAATTCCATTCCCGATCGCGGTACTCATTAGTGCTTCCCTACTTTTCAAAAGCTGCACTATAATTCCCCGGTCAACATTTTTTTCAAGATCTAGTTTTGAAATCATCTGCGATATATAATCCGCCCCGGAAAAATGACAATCATAATGGAATGATTTTTTATCGAGCAGCGTACTTATTGTTTCTACATGATATTCACTCAGTTTAACATGATTGGAAACATTGATAGGAAGATTGCGGCCAAGTGCCCACTCGATAATTTGATGCTTATTGAAAAATACTTTATCACGTAGAATCTGGAAAGGAATTTCTTTCTTCTTGATTAATTGTTGAACTTCCTTTTCCTGGAGCATAAGTAAATGCGAAATATCTTTAATTGTAAGATCCAATCTTTAATCCCGTTATATATTTTTAGGTTAACACCGCAATTATGAGTCTGTTGCAAAACTCAAAAACAAAAACTTACCGTCAGTTTTAAAGACTGTGTGAAAATTCAATCTGTAGGGCGATTCGCTGAATCGCCTATGCAAACATTCATTGAATTCACAATTGTATTTGCCAAAAATGGTCGAAACATCGTTTCGACCTACAATTTTCACACTGCCTCTAAAGCAGACGGTTATTAGAATTCAAATTTATTTTATGCAATAATACTTTACTTATGTAACACACTTTTAATCACCGGGATGAAAAAACAAAATACGGTTCTAAAACCTTTTTACCCGTCCAGCTTTTTTCTTACGGAACAATTCACATTCTAATTCACACAACAAGTTATATTAACTAATTTCTCATCTCTCTTCTAACAGACGGTACAAAATCCTTCGGTCTGCCTAATTTAGGCAAGCCAAGAATTTCTCTTGCACGATCGAGAGCATCGTCAATATTTCCAAATATATTCTCTTCACCAACTAGATCAAAAATACCGGCTTGCGTCATAGCATACAAGGGTTGTGTATGAACGCCCGAAAGGATTATATGAGTTCCTTGCTTTTTAGCATCATGATAAAAATCTTTTATTGTCTGTAGACCCGTTGCATCAACAGCCGGAACATTTCTCATTCGTATAATCCTGATTTTAGGAGGTTCTTCAATAATCCGCATTTCTTCTTTAAATTTTGATGCAGCACCAAAGAAAAATGGCCCGTTAATTTCGAACACTTCAACTCCAGCCGGAATTAACTTTTTATCAACTGCATTGGGGTCCTGGACATCTTCTTCATCTTCTAATTCTCTTGTAATAACACTAACATTAGAAACTTCAGCCATACGTTTCATAAAAAGTAATACGGCTAATATCATTCCGATTTCGATAGCAATAGTCAAATCAAAAATTACAGTTAAAAAGAAAGTAGTTAATAAAACTACAACGTCACTCTTAGGACTTTTAAGCAATTCCTTAAATGCATGCCATTCACTCATGTTGTAAGAAACAATAACAAGTATAGCCGCTAATGTTGCCATAGGGATTAGTTTTGCGTAGTTCCCGAAGAAGAGCATGATAAGTAAAAGTGTTATTGCGTGAATAATGCCGGCTATCGGAGTTCTTCCGCCGTTTTTAATATTTGTTGCTGTCCTCGCTATGGCACCGGTCGCCGGTATTCCTCCAAAAATCGGTGTAACAATATTAGCCAAACCTTGAGCTACCAATTCCATATTGCTTCTGTGTTTTCCTCCAATCATACCATCGGCAACAACAGCCGAAAGCAGCGATTCGATTGCAGCGAGTAATGCAATTACAGTCGCCGGTGCAATCAAGTTTTTGATTAGCGTTAAATTTATCTCGATTAGGTGAGGTGCCGGTAAGTTTGATGGAATTTCTCCGAATTTACTTCCAATCGTATCAACCGGCAATTTGAATATAATCACCAGGACAGTCGATAAAATTATTGCGATCAGGGAGCCCGGAATTCTATGTGTTACTTTAGGCCAGAAGATCATAATTAATAATGAAAGCAGCGCTATACCGAGCACGTAAAAATTTGTTGTGGAAAAAGCATTAAAATATGCAATCCATTTTTCATGAAACTCGGACGGAACTTTTTGAATTTGCAGACCGAAGAAATCTTTTATCTGTGTAGAAAAAATCAGTAGTGCAATTCCGCTTGTGAATCCAACGACAACCGGATAGGGAATAAATTTTATTAATGACCCGAATCGTACTAATCCCATAATAACTAAAATAACACCAGCCATTACGGTTGCAATTGTTAACCCGGTAACGCCGTAATTTTGAATTATCCCATAAACAATAATGATGAAAGCCCCGGTAGGTCCTCCAATTTGAACGCGGCTTCCGCCGAATGCAGAAATAATAAATCCGGCTATTATAGCAGTGATAATTCCTTTTTCGGGTGTTACACCGCTCGCTATTGCAAATGCTATTGCTAGTGGAAGTGCAACTATACCAACTATTACACCGGCTGTTAAATCTTTTATTAATTGTTCTTTTGTTAAATCTTTTATAGTTGTTAGTAATTTTGGTTTTAGCATATGAATCCAACTTTGATTAGCAAATATAAAACTTTTCTGAGGAATGATAATTTGAGGTTATTTGGGAAATAAAAAAGCCGCCACAATGGACGGCTTAAATAAAGATGAATTTTTTACTTAACTAAGTTCATTTTTCTTGTTAGTTGGAATGTACCGGCATTCATTCTTACAAAGTAAATACCACTTGAGACTTTATTACTAAAGCTATCTGTTCCATTCCAATCAACTGTATATTTACCGGGATTCAATAGATCGTGATCGACCAATTTTTTAACTTCCTGGCCAGTAATATCATAAACAATAACAGATACTTTTTCAGTACGTGGTATTGCGAATTGTATTTTTGTAGAAGGATTAAACGGATTAGGATAATTCTGAGTAAGTTCGTGTTCATCCGGAATAGCCGGGTCCTCTTGTACTAAACCGGAAACATGTGGATCACCATGACAAGGTAGACAATTCATTTGAGTCATAACATTATTAAACACTGCAGAACCATGGCAAGTTAAACACTGTGCAGCATCTGGATCAGTAACGTATGTTGATTGGAAAGTTTGAGCAAAGTGAGCGTTTAATATTTCAGCAGTCTTTGCCGCTACATCTCCGGCAAGACGTGCGCATCTTTCTTTTCTTTCAGTATCACTTACTTTTTTATCAGCTATACGACACCACTGTGATACTGAAGCATGGCATAATACACTACCACTTATACTTTGCGGTAATGCCCCTTGATACTTTACATCTTGGTATTTTCCATCAATTGACGCTTGATTAGCAGCATTAGATGGTAATTCTTGTGCCGAAGCATAACCCCAAACTTCGTTAATAAGTTTTCCAGAATCTGCTTTTGAGGTAACAAGACTTATTATTGCAGCCGCACCATTAACAGTACCGCATAATGTACCCCATCCATTGCCGCCGCCTCGTCCAAAAAGCATTACTTCTATAGGCATACCACTCCATGGATCGGGCATTGATTCCGTAAGAGCTTCTACAAAAGCACCGAATACACCTGAAGCACAATCTTTATCACTCCAATATAAATGATGGGCCTTTAACCTAACAACTTCCGGGTCCAACGTTGTATAAGGCCACGGCCAAGCTGTAGATTTACTATTTGCCAAAATTTTTCCACCGGCAAGAGCATTCAATCCGACGACACCGGCAACGGCTCCTACAGCATATTTTGAAGTACTTGTTAAAAATTCCTTTCTGTCAATTTTTTTCCCTTCCATATTGTTACTCCGTACGATTAGTTTGATTACACGATTTGTTTAATTTATTCAGTATAAAACGAACATCATCATTTACTGGCAGTTTTGAAAAATATTTGATCGAAGTTGATAGATCACAATAAAGCCATAATATTCCCAGAGCTATGTTTCTTTCGTTTGTATCTTCGGCTTCCAGTGTATTTTCTAATTCATAAATTATTTCCGGGCATGGACAATCATCCAGTATTGGATCTGTATTAATAATAATGTCTATATCTTCATTAATTAGCTGGATAAAGAGTTTAAGAGCTTTATCAAGCCGGTTAGTTTTCAGGTAACATATGATAAGTTTTTTTCGAATTGACTTATTAAAAAGATCTTTATTCAGGGCTTCTTCCAATTCGGTCAAAGCTTCGCAAAACTTCCTTGCTAAAAAATATTGATTGCCTAACATTTCGCTCATGTTATAAACGGTACAAACTCCTTGCCATTTTATAAGGTGTGTTTTAAAGTAGTATTTAGCTTCAGCAAGAACACAATTGCAACAATATGCAACGGTTGATTTGTAAACTGTTAATATTCAAAATATTAATGCGACATTTTGCAACTATGATAATGTTATTTTTTCTTTTTGTAGGATTTTAACTTGCG
>DYJK01000143.1 GCA_020723165.1 Melioribacter roseus
ACAGTGCCTAAACTCAATCTGCTTCCTTATATGTTGAAAGATATAGTAAATCTATTGAATGAAAAAAATACAGATGCAGAAGTTTGGTTAGTCTCTGATGATTATCAAACTGCGGTGAGAGCAGAAACTGTTATGGAACTGTTGGGGCAGACTTATTATAGCGCGGATAACGAAATTGTTTTCAACATAATAGATGCAAGCGGTGGCGGATATTATTATATCCAAAATAAATACTATAGAGGAAATGAATATCTATATGAAAATTTAACACGACTTTCAGGAGGCAATTTTGCAAAGCTGTATGATGTTTATTACAAATATTACATTGATCGTGCACTCGATTGTTTGGCACCGAAAGTAAGTACAGTTGAAATTGATCCGATCCCGTTCGGAGGGTTTACTTACTCAAGAGTAAATCTCAATAGAGGGAGAAATAATTTTAATATTACTTCAAGATATTATCAGATGGGAATGATGGAAGGCGGCTTCCCATTCGATGTAAATTATTATGGCAATTATCTAAACGACAGTTACTTTAACACGATTGAATTGACCGAAGATACTACTACAGTTTCGGAAAGCGTTGCGGAAAATACCGGACTATATTGGTACGGCGATTACATAATGAACGAACTTTTTTTGCAGCCGCAAAGTTACAGTACAATAAAATATATTGAAGAACTTTCTGTCCAAAATCATTTGCTTACTCCTTACAGCGGATTCATAATTCCAAGTCCCAAAGGTTATGTCGGTTTTAGAAGAATATATCTTGAAGACTCCGTTGTTTCAGTTCAAGAGGAAGAAATCATAAAACCTGAAGTATTACCAACCGAGATAAATATTTCGGCTTATCCAAATCCTTTTAATCCAACAACAACAATACAAATTAAGCTGAACGGTGAAGTGTTTGATGAAGATATCAAACTTGATATTTACAATATACTCGGCCAGAAGATAAAAAGTTACGTGCTCACTGAATATTCAAATTCTTCAGTCTTGAAAGTAGAATGGAACGGACTTAATGATGCCGGAACTGCGGTTGCATCCGGAACATATATTGCGGTTTTATCAACCGGCAAGACAATTAAGTCGCACAAACTCTTATTAGTCCGTTAACAACTATTAAAAACCAAGGTGAAGAAATGAAAAAGATAATTATAAATATTTTACTGCTGATTTCGTTTGCATCAATTAATGCAACAGAGTTTTCAGTTTACGAAGCGAATTATCCGAATGTTAAAGATTACAATGTAAATATTGATGAGGTAACATTAGTGATAAGACCGGTAGGCGACTATGTAGAATTTAATTTGTACATGACAGTTTCTTATGATTTTCAAAGCTGGTTCTTCAAAAATTATAACGAACTAGAATTTAACTGGCAGTTCAATTTACCCGAAGAAGCGATTGTTCATGAATTCTGGTATTGGCAAGGGGATTCAATTATTAAAGCGGAAGTTATGGATAAGTGGACAGCCGAATTACTTTTTAGTGATGTTAGTACCCCGGTAAGAAATCCGGGATTGTTAACGCAATCCTACGCAAATAGTGACGGGCAAGTTGCACATCAGCTGAGACTTTTCCCGATCAAAGGAAATGAGAAGCGAAGATTTAAAATACAATACTTATTGCCAGGCAGACCCACCGGTGAGAATATGCGTGTATGGCTACCGATGACACAATTAATTTCACAAAGAACACCCGGCATTGACAAACTGAAAATTTTATACAAGTACGGTAACGAACCCTATGAACCCCAAATAATCGGAACAAATATTTTGGAATCGAAAAACAGCATCGAACTTGCTGCCTGGGAAATTGATATTCCAGTTGAGTACGACCAGTTTGTTGAAATGGAATTGCCTTCACCGATTACAAACAATAATGTTTTCTTAACAAGTTATTCCAAAGAGGATGAAAATTTTTATCACCTTGCTGTTTATCCACCGGAGTCTCCCAAAATAGCAACACCAAGAAATGTATTATTTGTAATTGATTTCAACCGGTTTAACACACAAAACCTGGATGGAGATTTTCTTCTCTCGTATTTGAAAGAATCGGTTCTGAATGCATTTTCGGAATCCGATTCAATAAATGTGCTGGCGGCTTATGACGATATAATATTAGGAGAAAACGATTGGGTAACTTGTACAGAAGAAGGAATAGACGGATTGTTTCAAAAAGTAATGATGCGTTCTTTTCCAAGCTATAATAATTTACTCCCGTTAATTACAAAAGCGGTCGAATTTGTAAATTCTCGGAATAGCCCGGCAGAAGTATTATTCATTACAAATACCAACACAATAAATTTGGATGATAACAACAAAAATCTTCTCGCCGATGAAATCGTACAAAAATTTAAGCAAGGAACTAAAATTCATTTTCTGGATCTCGATAACAAAGGTTATTTGAGATGGAATAACGGATATTATGAAACACAAATGCAGTCGTTTTACGGTCGAATAACTTACCCGACTTCAGGCAATCTATTTTTCTTGCGATATAACACTCTTAAAGAAATGCTCTATTCTTTTTTGTACGATGAAATAAGTCATTACGAAAATATTGAAGTACAGATGAGATTCCAGGAAGGATACTCGCACAGTAAACATTTTATTGCTTTACATGAAGGCTATTACCCGATGCGTACGCCGATTATGCAGATCGGAAAATATTCCGGCAAACTTCCGGTTGAAATTACAGTCTTTGGCAAGTACAGAGCTACGAATGAGAAATACACGATCAACATAACAGAAGATCAAGTAGTAAAGGGTAACGAGCAAATTGCAACTGCCTGGTATGGAGGACATATTCAATCTCTGTTGAAACTTTCGTATAACCCGATCACGGTTTCCGATATTATTAATCTCAGCATAAAACAAAATATACTTACGCCGTACAGCGGATTTTTAATTTACAACACGGATGAGAATCACGGTTATTGTTCTGATTGCAATGACGAAACCGAAAGCCCAACTTCGGTAGAATTTGAAGAGGGAGAAATAGATTCCACAATCAGTTTAGAAGCTGATGTATATCCGAATCCATTTAATCCTTCTACAACAATTAATTTTCAACTTCCGGCACGGGGACATGTTACAATGAAAATATATAATGTTCTCGGAGAAATAGTTGCAGAGTTAATTAACGATGTTAAAGAGGCGGGCAGACATTCTGTTACATTTAACGGTTCTAACTTGTCATCGGGTGTTTATATTTTGACAATTTCATTAGAAAGCAATAAGAAAAATTATTTTGCCACAAAAAAATTATTGCTTATGAAGTAGTTTATAAAATTTTTGTTTTTACCCACAAAGAAAAAGCACCTTGCAGATTAGCGGGTGCTTTTTTTATAACAAAACGAAAAAATTTATTGTTGGAGAGTTTACTCTATCGTAGTCCGTCTTATCTCTTTCCCGCCAAGCTGGGTTATTACGGCATTTACTAACGTATTATCATCAACTTTTTCTGTTGAAGCAGAATTTGTTCTTGAAACAGATGGATTTTTTTTGTGTATGTTAGATGATTTATCACCGAAACTCAATTCAATTTTTTTACCGAATACTTCTTTTGTCTTTTTTTCAAGGTACGGTTTATTTTCGTTAATGATATCTAAATCATCAGTGTGCTCTACTTCTATCAAGAGCTTGTCATTTGAGAAATTAGTAGGAACCGAATTAAACAAGATTGAACCAAAGAACAGCTTATCGTTTTTTACTTGTTCTACAAAATATTCCCACTTCGAAATTATATCTTTAAGATCTCTAGAGTTCAATAAGCTTGGCACTTCAAAAGTTTTAACTTCGGGAATTTTTACTTCTTCTTTTTTTGTAGGTGCCAGATTAGTATCTATGGGCTTCTTGGTTTTGTAAGAGGAGACGGGACTGCCCATCCCTTCAACTTTGTTTACTGAAGTAGGAGAACTGTTTATTTTTTTTAAAAGCTGAGTAATTGATGTCGAATTTTCCAATCCTATTAAATGGCATAAAGCTATTTCAACTTTTAATTTATGATTGGATGAAGATTTTAACTCGTATTGTGTTTTGTTGATATAGAATAAAATTCTGAGTAAGTCACTTTCAGAAAATTTATCAACGTAGTTCAAATACTTTTCTTTGTAAAAATCGGCTTCTTCAATTAGGTCCGAATTTTTTCTTATAACTACAGTTAAAATATTTCTAAAATGTTCATTAAGTCCGTTTAAAAAATCTATAAAATTCCACCCGTTGTAATAAATTTTTTGTGAAATATCGAATGCTGCCGAATAATCTTTATTAAGAATTGATTCAGAGATAGTGAAGTAAATTTCTTCGTCAATTAAGTTGAGCATTTTAGAAATGATGTTGCTGTCAACCTTGTTACCACTGAAAGAAATAATCTGGTCGAACAAGCTCTGTGCATCGCGCAGAGCACCATCTGCTTTTTTTGCAATTAATGTAAGAGCCATATCGTCAATTATAATTCCTTCAGCTACAGCAATTTCGTTCAATAATTTTTTTATGGCATACATTTCTATTCTTCTAAAATCAAATCTCTGGCACCTGGAAATAATTGTAAGCGGTACTTTATGTACGTCGGTCGTAGCAAAAATAAAGAGAGTGTGCTGAGGGGGTTCTTCAAGAGTTTTTAGAAGTGCATTAAACGATTCGGTTGTTAACATATGCACTTCATCAATAATGTATATTTTGTAATTACCTCTTGTAGGTGCGTATTTAACGGATTCTCTCAGTGTCCGAATTTCTTCGATCCGTCTATTTGATGCACCATCGATTTCAATTATATCAAGCGATTGAGAATTGTTAAAAGATAAACACATTTCACATTGATTACATGGTTCACCATTTTGCAGATTTATACAGTTTAAACTTTTTGCAAGAATACGAGCAGTTGTTGTTTTACCGCATCCACGCGGACCAGCAAATAGATACGCATGTGCAATCCTATTATTTAATATCGCATTTTTGAGTGTTGTAGTTATATGTTCTTGACCAATTACTTCTTCAAATTTTTGCGGACGCCATTTGCGGGCTGTTACTAAAAAGTTCATGTTAGTTGTAAGTTGTTAGTAGTTAGTTTATCGTTGTCAATCTATTATGGCGGACAACTTTTCAATGCTTAATTTACTTAAAAATAATTTACAAAGTTTTTCTAAATATTGTTTATCTATATGATTAAATGCAGAAAGTTCGTAACTATCTAAATCGAGAACACCAAGAACTTTTTGACCATCGAGAAGCGGTACAACAATTTCGGAACGTGAGCCTGAATCGCAAGCTATATGTCCCGGGAATTTATCGACATCTTCAACAATTACGGTTTCTTTTTTTTTAGCAGATGTGCCGCAAACACCTTTCCCCAGCTCAATTATTGTGCAAGCCACTTTACCTTGAAAAGGTCCAAGGTAAAGTCTATTGTCTTTCAAAAAATAAAATCCTACCCAGCTTATTTTTTCGAATGTTTCTTTTAATGCGGCAGTAACATTAGAAAGATTCGATATAATAGGTTCACCCGGATTAATCAAATTCTCAATTTGGGGTAAAAGAGAAATATACATTTCCTCTTCGGAAAGATTTTTTTTAATAGTTATATTTTCCATCATAACCTAATAAGAGGATTTCCGAACATGGACATTTGATTCCGGATTTTTACTATTGTGAATATTTTCTCTTTATTCTTAAGTCGTAGATCAATAATTATTTTTTCTTAAAAGATGATTTAGTTTTCAATTCAAACACATACGGTAATGCTTCTTTAACATTACTAACCGGGATTATTTTTAATCCATCCTTTACTTCATTTTTAATTTCAGCTAAGTCTTTTTCATTATCCTTAGGAATGAGAACAGTCTTAATGCCACTTCTTCTTGCCGCTAAAAGTTTTTCATTTAAACCGCCGATAGCTAAAACTTTTCCGCGTAAAGTAATCTCACCGGTCATGGCAACATCATTACGTGCCGGTTTACTGCTGAAAGCAGAGTACATAGCCATTGCCATTGTAATTCCGGCAGAAGGACCATCTTTGGGAATAGCACCTTCGGGCAAATGAATATGAATTTCTTTTCCTTTAGTAAAATTGGTTTCAAGGTGAAATTCTTTAGCATTGGAGCGCAAATAACTTAATGCAGCTTGAGCAGATTCTTTCATTACATTTCCAATCTGCCCGGTGAGCGTTAATTTTTCTGATCCCGACATTATAGTAGCATCAACTTGTAGAATATCTCCGCCAACACTTGTCCATGCTAAGCCGGTCACACTTCCAACGCGTAATTCTTTTTCTGCCTTCTGGGTTCTGAACCGCGGAACACCGAGATGTTTTTCAATTTTATCTTCATCGATTACGTATTTTTTAATCGTCTTTTTCTTTTTCCCGTTATCAGACTGAGAAAGAATAATTTCTCTTGCAGTTTTGCGGAATACCGAGGCAATCTCGCGCTCAAGATTTCTTACGCCGGCTTCACGTGTGTATTCCATTATAATTTTATTAATTGCAGAATCTTTGAACTCCACTTCAAATTTATCTAACCCGTGCGCTTTAATCTGTTTTGGAATAATATGTCTATTAGCTATTTGAATTTTTTCATGTTCAAGATAACCGGGTAGCTCAATTATTTCCATTCTATCTTGTAGCGGCAGTGGAATATTGTACCTAACATTTGCTGTCGTTATAAACATCACTTGGGATAAATCATAATCAACATCAAGATAATGATCATTAAAAGTATGGTTCTGTTCCGGATCTAAAACTTCAAGCATCGCCGATGAAGGATCACCGCGGAAATCCATACTCATTTTATCGATTTCATCTAGCAGCATAACTGGATTAACTGTTTTAGCCCGTTTCATTGACTGTACAATTTTACCCGGCATTGAACCGATGTACGTTCTTCTATGTCCTCGTATTTCTGCTTCATCACGAACTCCACCGAGAGAGATACGAACGAAATTTCTGCCAAGTGCCCTTGCAATTGATTTGCCGAGCGATGTTTTACCAACGCCTGGAGGACCAACAAAACATAATATTTGTCCGCGCATATTTTTTACAAGATTTAATACTGCTATATGTTCAACAATTCTTTCCTTTGGTTTATCCAAGCCGTAATGATCTTCGTCTAAAATTTTGCGAACATTTTTAATATCAAGATTATCTTTTGTTCTATTATGCCACGGTACATCTATCATCCAGTCTAAATAGTTTCTAATTACAGTTGCTTCCGGCGAACTAGGAGGAGTTTTTTTCAATTTATTAAATTCCTCAAGAGCTTTTTCCTGAACTGCTTCTGGCATCTTAGCGTTGATGATTTGTTCTTTCAGTTTTAAAAATTCGGGTGTGGTTTCCTCATCTTCACCAAGTTCATCTTGTAATATTCTTATTTGTTCCTGGATGATAAACTTACGCTGGGATTTAGCGATATTATCCTGAACTTTGCCTTCAATTTCTTTTTCTATTTTCAGAATTTCGATTTCTGAATGTAGAATTCTTATTACCTCATACAATTGATCTTTAAGAGTAAAGTACTGTAATATTTTCTGTTTAACTTCAATTGTCTGGTTGATATTGGCAGCAACGTAAAAAAGTTTTCTATCGGGTTCGTTGATATTATCGAAAGCATTCAGTGCTTCAGGCGGAACAGATTTATTAATTTTTACATATTCTTTGAATGAGTTTGTCATTTGCCGTATCAAAGCATTCATTTCCCTTTGATCTTCTTCAACCGGTTCAACTACTTCTATCTCGGCTTCAAAGAAATTATTTCTTTCAGTGAACTTAAGTATACGTCCCTGGATAATACCGTCAACAAGAATTTTTAATAATCCGTTTGGCAGTTTTAATATCTGGATAATTTTTGCAATTGTTCCTTCGGAATAAATATCATCGCGAGTCGGTTCTTCAATATTCGATCTTTTCTGTGCCGATAAGAAAATATATTTTGAACTTTCCAGGGCAAAATTTGCTGCCTTGATTGATTGTTCTCTTCCTACTAAAACCGGGAAAATCATATAAGGAAAAATTACATTATCACGTAACGGCAGAACCGGCAGAATATTCGGAATATCCTCAATAATAGATACTTCTTCTGGGTGATTTTTCGTTGTATCGCTCATGTAAACAAACACTCCATTCTTTATTTTGATGGTAAAGATACCAAAATCAAATTCTAAATTCTAAGTAAGAAAATAGAACCAATAATTGAGAATGCGAAATTGAGAATTCAGAATGAAAATTTTAAATAAAACATAATAACAATAACCCAGAATTTTCCAAAAAGGTAACAAACTTTGGTATATTTGATTATACATTTTATGGAGATCGTGTGATTGATAAGGTAATACAGATAGCTAAAGAATCAGGCGAGATTATACGCGATAGCTACCGCAAGAATTTTACTATCGAGTACAAAACAAACTTGTCTAATCTTGTAACCGAGGTTGATAAAAAATCGGAACAAACTATAATCAATTTTATTAAGAAAGAATTTCCTACACATGCCATACTCGCAGAAGAAAGCGGAGAACATAAAGAGCATTCATCGGAGTACATATGGGTGATCGATCCTCTTGATGGAACTACAAACTTTGCACACGGGTTGCCGATATTTTCAGTTTCAATTGGCGTACAAAAAAACAATGAGACGATTTGCGGAGTCGTTTACGATGTTATGCGTGACGTTCTATATTCTTCCGAGAAAGGTAACGGTTCTTTTGCAAATGGAATAAGGTTACATGTTAGCACAAATGATGATTTAAGGAAGAGTGTACTCGTCACCGGTTTCCCTTACAATGTTGCTGAGAATCCTGATTTTGCATTTGAACGATTCATCGAATTTTTGAAACACTCACGTGCTGTACGCAGACTCGGCTCTGCCGCAATCGATATGTGTTATGTTGCCGAAGGTGTGTTTGACGGATTTTGGGA
>DYJK01000144.1 GCA_020723165.1 Melioribacter roseus
TTCTTTCCATAGCTAATTACCCTTTTCTTTTATACTTTTTGAGCGTAAAATCATTTTAATTTCAGGACATGAAATGAGATTCACCTCAAAATTATTCTTAATGATTTTTGCACTCCTAACAATTAGATCCGCTGCACAAACTAACGATGAAAGCTGGAAACTTTACGAAGACAGCGAAGTTAGCCACATTTACATATCGATGACTGAAGGTGCTTACGACTCAATGATGCAAAACCCAGACAGTGATCTAATGCGTAAGTGTGTCGTGAGATTTGTAAACAAACATTTTGACGAAACTATTGAAGATGTGGGGATACGAATCCGCGGAAACACATCACGCTCCTCGCAAAAAAAATCTTTCAAACTATCTTTTAACGAATTTGTCCCCGGCAGAGAGTTTTACGATATAGATGAAATGAACTTGAACGGCGAACACAACGATCCGTCTATCGCTCGTGCTAAAATCTGCTGGGATATTTTTCAAGAGATTGGCATGAAAGCCAGCCGTGCTTCACATGCCGCAGTTTATATCAATACTATTTATCATGGACTCTATATTTCCGTTGAGCATATTGACGATGAATTTTTACAAAAAAATTTTTCAGACAATACCGGTAATCTCTGGAAATGTCTCTACCCCGCCGATCTTACTTACAGAGGCACAGATCCTAATTCATATAAATTTTATGGCGGTACTCGCCGCACGTATGATCTTACTACTAATGAAGACCAGGATGATTACACCCAGCTTGCAAGATTAATAAAGATAATCAACCAAACACCATTAAACTTACTACCGGATTCTCTGGAGTCTATTCTATTCATCGATGAGTTTTTGAAATATGAAGCAATGAACATACTTGTTGGAAGCTGGGATGAATATTGGTCGCTGATGAACAACTATTATTTGTATTATGAACCGGCTGTAAAAAAATTTCACTGGCTTCCGTATGATTATGATAATACACTTGGTATAAGCTGGATTGGAATCGACTGGACGCAAACTGACCCTTATTATTTTCCCAAGATAGCTGATGGATCCCGGCCTTTGATAGAAAACATGTTGCAAGTGGGCGAATACAGAAATCTTTACACACATTTTATAGAATTTTACAGAAACAATGTTCTTAACCTTACTTATTTATACTCTAAGATAGATAGTTTAAAGAATATGATCGATGAGTACGCCAATTCCGATACATACCGCACAAGAGATTACGGTTTTACAATGGATGATTTTTACTATTCATTTACCGGGCTCACAAAATTACATGTACGCAACGGCATAGTAGATTTTATTGATAAAAGATATAAATCGATCCCGGGCAAAATAAATTATGTTACAGCACCACCGATTATTTATAAGATAGATTACGAACCCAAAAATCCGGGAGCTAATGATTCGATCTATGTTTATGCATCCGGCTTTGATGAGAGCGGCATCGGACAAATGACAATTAAATATCATCCCGGAGACTTGACCGTTATATTTGATCATGCAATGCAATTCAAACCAATTAACTCAAAGAAAGTTGAAGATGCCGATAGATGGGTGGGCGTCATTCCTCCGCTCGGTTCAAATGGAAGCGGAAAATTTCAAATAGAAATAGAAGATAATATTGGAACTAAAGAACTTTTCCCTCGTGTTAGTTTTATTGAATTAAAAGCTGCTGATGAATCACTAACTGGCCATCTTGTTATCAACGAATTTCTTGCTGATAATGTTAATTCAACTGCTGATCCGGTGGGTGAACATGATGATTGGGTTGAACTTTATAACCCCACTTCATCACCAATCACATTAACCGGAATGTATTTAACAGATAAACAAAATGATCCAACCAAGTGGCAGTTCATTGATGCTAATTTGGTTTTAAACCCCGGCGAATTTATTGTTATCTGGTGCGATGAAAATCATAACGATAACCAGCCGGGATACCATGCTAATTTCAAACTATCAAAGGGTGGTGAGTTTATCGGGCTTGTTGCGAGTGATGGTGTTGCGTGGATCGACTCGCTCACATTCGGTTCGCAGCAAACTGATATTTCGTATGGAAGATTTCCCGATGGCTCTGTTAGCTGGCGCTCACTGAATCCAACACCCGGTTCTGCTAACGTGCTAACTGATATCGATGATGAAATATTAATTCCTACAGATTTTAAATTATCTGCTTATCCAAATCCATTTAATCCGGGAACGACAATACAATATACGCTGCCGCAAGCTTCCGATGTTTCAATAAAAATTTATGATTTACTAGGAAGAGAAATTTGGTCCACCAATGAACAATCAAAAAGTGCCGGCACACATTCTATCTATTGGAACGGGGTAAATAATTTCGGGATAAAGGTCACAAGCGGAACATACTTGTGCAGAGTAAGTTCAGGGAAATATAGCTCAACGATAAAATTAGTATTAATAAAATAAAGAGGTATATGGATCGTCCAAATAAAAACGAATATGCAGAGTACTACCATAAATACATTGAGAAGGTACCGCAAGGAAATATCGTAGGAATACTAGAAGACCAGCTTGGTACCATTACTAATTTCTTTATGCAGATAACGGAAGAAAAATCGAAATTCCGTTATGCTCAAGGTAAATGGTCAATCCGGGAAGTGCTCGGACATATAATTGATGCAGAAAGAGTTTTTTCCTACCGTGCTATGCGTTTTTCACGTAATGATAAAAGATCGCTCCAAAGTTTTGATGAGAACCATTATATCCAAAATTCAAATTATGATTCAATTACTCTGCAAATGCTAATTGAAGAATTTACTTCACTCCGCAATACAAACATTTACATGTTCAAGGGATTTACCGAAAATATGTGGCTTGCTAAAGGAATTGTAAGCGAGAACGAAGTAAGCGTACGCGCTCTTGCTTATATCATAGTTGGTCATGCAGAACATCATATGCGGATTGTTCAAGAAAGATATCTATAATGCAAGGATTATAAATGTCATTATTGGTCTTGGCATACCCGGCAATTGAAAAAAAAGACTACGACTGGTTACAATCAGTCCGTGCAAAATATGACGAACGGTATTTCAAAATAATTGAACCACACTTCACTATTGTCTTCCCGGTATTTGATATGGATGAAAAAGTATTCATCGATCACGTTCAAAAGGTCACTAAAAACATTAAGACATTCTACTTTGTACTAAGATGTTCGCAAGTAGTCAAAGACTCATTCAGTGATTATTACGATATATTCCTTATCCCGGAAGAGGGTTACCGGATTTTTGTAAAGCTTCACGACTCCCTTTATACCGGAATTCTGGAAAAAGAACTCCGCATTGATATTCCTTTCATCCCACATCTTGGCATTGGAAACAACAAGGATTCTTTCGCTTGCAAGAATATAGCTGATGACATTAACAACAAAGGTGTAGAAATTGTTGGCGCTGTCAATAAACTTGATATTGTATCTTATGCAAATGACCAGGTAAAACTGGTGCAGCAAGTATTTCTCGATTAACAGTCGCTGCTTCTATTAAAACCAAATAAAATAACAAACGACTAATGTAGTGTGCTTGATTCAATCTAAAAATTAAGGTATTATCTAAACAGATATTTTCGTTTAAATGAAAAGAATCTCATACTACATAAAATTCATTGAATGGGAAGCGGTTTTGTGGGTGGTTGCTCTTTCCTACCTTTTATTCATTAATCCATATGAAGTACAAAGATTCACACTATGTCCTTTTCATAATATTGGAATAGAAAATTGTCCCGGCTGCGGCTTGGGAAGATCAATATCATTCTTTTATCATTTCGATTTTATTAATTCATTCAAAACACATCCGTTAGGATTATTTGCTTTCGCCATTATCTCCATTCGCATAATAGGGTTAACCAAAAAGATGATCTCAAAATATCAACTAACAAAAAGAGGTGCTTCATGGCAACAGTTTACGAATTAATGCCCGAAATTATGGGCGAAGAACAAATGTACATTGCCAGTGTAATTAAAAACATGGATGAAAAACAAGCGCAGCAGTTTGCCAATATTTACAGAACTAGAAGAAGAGATCCGCAAACCATCCTTCTTGTTACATTGGTTGGTTTTCTTGGTATATCGGGTATACAAAGATTTTTAACCGACCAGATCGGTCTTGGTATTCTTTATCTACTTACCGGCGGTATCTGCTTAATTGGTACTATCATCGACCTTGTAAATTATAAAAAGATAGCTTTTGAATATAACCAGAAGCAAGCATCTCAAATTGCAATGATGATGAAAGGTTAAAATTGATTTTTGTTTGTTATTAATAATTACTAAGTTATAACCAGTGAACAGTTAAGCTAAGCTGATTAATAAGTTTTAAGTTTAGAATAATGTTCATTTAAGCAAGCTGTTTTAGCAACATTTTTAAAGGAGTTCTTTTCAATGGCTGATCGTGAAAATGGAACCGTAAAATGGTTTAATGCTACCAAAGGTTACGGTTTTATCGAGCGCAAACAAGGCGGAGATGTATTCGTTCATTTCAGTTCTATCCAATCGGAAGGGTACAAAAGTCTTGAAAAAGGTCAACAAGTTGAATTCACCGTTGGTGATGGGCCAAAGGGACCTCAAGCTCAAGAAGTAAAAGTTGTGAAATAATAGAACTATTATTTTTGCAACCCCGTTAAGCGGCAATAACTTGCCGCTTTTTTTATTTGGAACTTTCTTTTAAGAAAAATCATTTATATAGTTGCAATAGAAATTTCAAGAATTAAGTTGAAAAAAATCTCACATATCGAATTTTACAAAGAGAAACCAAAAACAGTTTCTCGATCTGCATTCTTCTATACCGCTTGTTGTATCTGTTGTTGTAACTGATCTATATCAGTTTTCTATCCTTAACTAAATAAATATTAATTATGTGGAAAGAAAATGGAAACCATTAAAAAGGATTCGTATAATCATTTTGTAAAAAGCTTTCTTGCAAAGAGACAAACGCATTCATGCACTTCTTCACTGAAGACCGAAGCGATAAATTATCTTCTTCAATTGATCGATTTTATTTTCCCCCACTTCTCAATCAAAATTTATAACAACCGGGAAGAAGTTTTGGCAAAGCTTCAATTATTAAAAAGGGATTTAGTAGAACTTATAAAGCTACTGAATGGCCAAACACCGGGAGATATTGAAGAACGCGCAGAAAAGTTTATCCAGAAAATACCTCTCATTGATAAAATGTTGTGGGACGATGCCGAAGCAATATTCAAAGGCGATCCGGCTGCAGAAAGTATTGACGAGGTTATACTTGCTTATCCGGGTTTTATGGCTATTGTAATTTACCGCTTTGCACATGAACTGTACCTACTTTCCATTCCTATAATTCCGAGAATATTAACAGAGTATGCGCACGAAAAAACCGGCATCGATATTCATCCTGGGGCGAAAATTGATTCTCCGTTTTTTATCGATCACGGAACCGGAATTGTAATCGGCGAGACAACTGTTATTGGTAAAAACGTAAAACTTTACCAGGGTGTCACGCTCGGAGCTTTAAGTGTTGAAAAAAACTTAGCACAAACAAAACGCCATCCAACAATTGAAGATGATGTTATAATTTATTCGCAAGCGGTTATTCTCGGAGGCGGTACCACTATCGGCAAGAACAGTATCATCGGCGGCAATTCATGGATTACACAAAGTATTCCGCCAAATTCAATTGTATATAACAAAAGTGAAGTTCGTGTAAGAAGCAATCAAGAATTTGAAAACACAATTAATTTTGTCATTTAATAAAAGGAAATAATATGAAAGCAAATAATATACTCGAAACAATCGGGAACACTCCCCATGTAAAGATCAACCGGCTTTTCGGCAAGAAGCATGAAGTGTGGGTTAAGCTCGAAAGAGCCAATCCGGGTGCAAGCATAAAAGACAGAATTGCACTCTCTATGATCGAAGATGCAGAGAAAAAAGGAATATTAAAACCAGACAGCATAATTGTAGAACCAACATCCGGCAATACCGGGATTGGGCTTGCAATGGTAGCTGCTGTTAAAGGTTACGAACTAATTTTAGTTATGCCCGAATCAATGTCCATCGAAAGAAGAAAAGTGATGGCAGCTTTTGGCGCAAAGTTTGAACTTACTCCGCGTGAGAAAGGAATGAAAGGTGCAATCGAAAAAGCAAATGAGATTGCCGCAGCAAATCCAAAAGTTTGGATACCCCAGCAATTTGAAAATAATGCTAATGTTGAAGTGCATATTAATACTACAGCACAAGAAATATTAAAAGACTTTCCCGAAGGATTAGATTATTTGATAACCGGTGTTGGAACCGGCGGACATATAACCGGTGTTGCAAAAGTGCTGAAAGAAAAATTTCCGAACTTAAAAGCATTCGCTGTAGAACCGATATTATCACCGGTACTATCAGGCGGCCAGCCGGGTCCACATCCAATACAAGGTATCGGCGCCGGGTTCGTCCCAAAAATTCTTCAAACAGAATTGTTAGATGGAATTATTCAAGTCTCTAAGGAAGAAGCATTTGAATTTACGCAAAGAGCAGCTAAGGAAGAGGGGTTGTTTGCCGGCATTTCATCAGGCGCTTCGCTTGCCGCTGTTTCAAAAAAACTCGGCGAGATAAAAGAAGGAAGTAAAATACTTACCTTTAATTATGATACCGGCGAAAGATATCTTTCGATTGAGGGATTGTTCTAAAGTGTTTTGAATTTCTTGCCCGCCTAAAAACGGCGGGTAAACCTTTAGTATCACTATTTTCCCTCTTTAGATAAAGAGCAAGATTAAGGTATGAGCAAGGATTGTTCATCACGGCTTACTGGTAATCATATCACTTACTACCGGTTTTAATCCGGCAAAAACAAGTTCAACAGCTATTACCATTAGGATCAATCCCATTATTCTCATCAAAACTTTGTTGCCGTTATCCCCAAGAAATTTCAAAATCTTTCTGCTACTTACTAAAATCAGATACGTAATTAGCAGCACAACAATTATTACGGAAAGAAGAATAAATTTTTCTGCTGTTTGATCTGCATCGTTGTAGAGTACCATTGTCATTGTTATCGTTCCGGGTCCGCATATTATTGGTATCCCCAAAGGTGTTATTGCAAAATCATTAACATACTCAGAGTAACTTAATCCTTGATCTTTCATTCTGCCAACTTTTCCTTGTAACATATCGTAACCGGACATAAAAAATAAAATTCCGCCTACTATGCGGAGACCGTTAACCGAAATGTGAAAAAAGTTAAAGATGAATTTTCCGGCTAAGGCAATCAGTATCATAATTATGAATGCAGTAAGTACGCCTTTAAATGCAATTTTATGAACTTGCTTGAAAGTCATATTTGATGTGATTGAACTGAAGAGCGGAATTACTCCAAATGGCGTTACCATTGTGAACAATGATGTAAATGCAAGCAAAGTATATTGTAAAAGTCTTTCCATTATGATTTATCTGTTATTTAAATTGATTTTTTATTTTTTAAAATTATTTCTTGTTATTAACTAAGCTAATCATGACACACTGATGACCTTTCGTTCAACTTATGATCATATGTTGACTAAACTGATTAATGCAGATCAAAAAAATTTTCTCCTTTATATAGATTCTTTCATTAGTTCTTCGTAACTATTTTTAATTACATCCCAGGCCAATGCAACATGTCTCTCTTCTGTTCTCAATCCAGAAATAACTAACCGTATCGTAAATTTTCCATTTAGTTTGGTATGAACAAGAAAAACTTTCCCGGTTGAATTAATCTTCTCAAGAAGTTTTTCATTGAATTTATTTAACTCACTCTCATCAATTATGTATGATGGTTTTGCCCTAAAGCAGATTGTGCTGAAATAGATCGGTGATAATCTTTCAAACATAGGATCATCATCAATCCATTTAGTGAATAACTGTCCGAGTCGCAGATGCTCGCGTAATCTATCTTGTAACCCTTCAACTCCAAAATAACGGAGTACAAACCAAAATTTCAGCGCACGGAACCTTCTTCCCAATTGTATTCCATAATCCATATAATTTACCGCAACATCATCTTCTTTTGTTTTCAGATATTCCGGCACCAAACTGAAAGCACGTTTCAACACTTCCGGCTTGCGTGTGTAGAGTATACTAAAATCGATAGGAACGAATAACCATTTGTGCGGATTAACTACAAACGAATCGGCTTTTTCCAATCCGACAAAATATTTTTTCATTTCGGGCAGAATTGCTGTTACGCCGGAATGAGCACTATCAACATGCAGCCAGATATTTTCTCTTTCACAAATTTTTGCTGTTTCTTCAACCGGATCAACAGCGGTGGATGATGTTGTACCAATTGTTACAACAACACAAAACGGAATAATTCCTTTCTCTCGATCCTCTTTAATTGCCTTTTCCAGTTCGGAAGGAATCATACTGAAATTTTCATCACACTTAATTTTTCTAATTCCTTCTAATCCTATACCAAGCACTAAAGCACTTTTATCAACTGATGAATGAGCATGTTCACTGCAATATAATCTTAGCTTTGGCAATCCGTTTAAACCTTTTGTTCTAACATCTAATCCTGAGTTTTCACGTGCGGCAGCAACAGCATGCATAGTGCTTACGGAAGCTGTGTCGTAAACAACGCCAAAAAATTCCTCCGGCAGCCCAATCATGTCGCGGAACCAATTCAAAACAGTTTCTTCCAGTTCGGTTGATGATGGATTTGATTTCCAGACCATTCCATTCGTGTTAAAAGCTGCTGCTAATAACTCACCAAGTATGCCGGGTGAACTTGCTGTTGAATTAAAGTAAGCCATAAAATTCGGATGCTGCCAATGATTCATCCCGGGTAAAATCAATTTATCTAAATCTTCAATTGCA
>DYJK01000145.1 GCA_020723165.1 Melioribacter roseus
TTTTTTTCTGAAAATAATTTTCTCATAGGTATTTCAATAGATGGACCTAAAGAACCCCATGATAAATACCGAACTTACAAAGGTGGGCAGCCCTCTTTTGATAAAGTGATGGATGGAATAACCTATTTAAAAAAACACAATGTTCAATTCAACACTCTAACTGTAGTTAATAAAGAAAATTCTTACCATCCTCTTAATGTATATAATTTTTTAAAGGAGGCCGGAAGCGGTTTTATGCAGTTCATACCGGCTGTGGAGCGAATCTCGGATTCGCTTAACAATGGAGAACAAACGAATGGTTTTCAAAATAAAGAAATGAAATTAGTCTTACCGGAATACAACGGAAAAGCACATGTTACAAATTGGTCGGTAGAACCGCTTCAGTACGGAAATTTTCTATGTGCAATTTTTGATGAGTGGGTAAAAAAAGATGTTGGAAAATATTTTGTACAGATTTTTGATGTATCGCTTGAAAGCTGGCTTGGGCTTAAGCAAAGTTTATGTGTCTTCAATGAAACATGCGGTAAAGCTTTAGCAATCGAACATAATGGTGATGTTTACTCATGCGATCATTATGTATATCCTGAGAATAAGTTGGGAAATATAATTGATACGCCATTGGAATCTCTTGTTTATTCTGATAACCAGGTAAAATTTGGAAACAATAAAAAAGACGAACTTCCAAAGTATTGTTTGAATTGTGAATTTCGTTTTGCTTGCAATGGCGAATGTCCGAAGCACCGTTTTATCAAAACACTTGATGGGGAGAGTGGGTTAAACTATCTTTGTGCCGGGTATAAAAAATTCTTTAATCATATAGATCCTTATATGAAATTTATGGCAAACGAGTTACTACACAAACGCCCCCCGGCAAATATTATGAATTGGATAAAAAATTTTCAACCTTAGAATAACTTGAGTTCTTCATGAAAAAAAATGAACATGAATTCACAAGAAGAAAATTCATACAAAAAATTACTATGTCGGCAGCAGCATTACCTCTAATTAATGCAACCGGTTTAGCTAACAATCAAAATAATTTTACTGAATCTATAACAACGCACCAGAAGCAAGGGAAAAAACCTAATATTATTTTCATTTTGAGTGACGACCATCGTTATGATTTTATGAGCTTTATGAGAACAATACCGGGTACTGCAACACCAGAATTTCTCAAGACTCCGAATTTGGATAGAATGGCTAATGAAGGCGCTCACATTCAAAACGCATTTGTTACAACTTCCTTATGTTCACCAAGCCGCGCATCAGTATTAACGGGACTTTATTCCCACAAACACGGTGTCGTTGATAATGATTCACCTGATTCGCCGCAAAACGTATTTTTCCCTGAATACTTACAAAAGAATGGATATGAAACTGCTTTTATTGGTAAATGGCATATGGGCAATGAAAGCGATGAACCACGAAAGGGTTTTGATAAATGGATAAGTTTTAAAGGTCAGGGAGTATATAACGATCCTTTATTAAATATTGATGGCAAACATGTTCAACGAGAAGGATATATTACAGACATTTTGACCGGGTATGCTGTGGATTATCTCAAACAAAAAAGAGAAGAACCTTTCTTACTTTATTTATCTCACAAAGTCGTTCATGCTGAGTTTATACCGGCTGAAAGACATAAAGGGAAATATAAAAATGAAGAAGTAATCCATCCGTCAACGATGGCAAACGCAGAAGAAAATTTCTCCGATAAACCTAAATGGGTTAGCGAACAGCGATACGGCTGGCATGGTGTTGATTATATGTACCACGGAGAACTTGGAATCTCTTTCGATGATTTTTATAGAAGATATTGTGAAACTTTACTTGCACTTGATGAAGGTATTGGAAGTGTACTTAATACTTTGGTGGAAACCGGTCTTGATCAATCAACTGTTGTTTTTTATATGGGTGATAACGGCTTTTCTTTGGGTGAACACGGCTTGATTGATAAAAGACATATGTATGAAGAATCAATGCGAATTCCTTTACTTATATATGCACCAGAATTTTTGAAACCCGGTACAAAAGTTCCTGAACTTGTACAAAACATTGATATTGCTCCAACAATATTAGGACTCGCTGGAATCGAGACACCGAAACATATGGATGGTAAATCATTTCTGCCTTTGTTAAAAGGTGAAAAAGTTGAATGGCGGGATTCGGTTTTTTATGAATACTTCTGGGAACGAACTTTTCCGCATACCCCTACCATGTTTGGGATAAGAACTAATAAATTTAAATACGTAACTTATCACGGCGTTTGGGATATTGATGAACTTTATGATATTGAAAACGACCCGGAAGAAAAGAGCAATTTGATTAATAAAGCTGAATACCAAAACTTAATTAAAGAATTTAATAAGAAAGTATATGATTGGCTGGAATCGACCGATGGAATGCAGATACTTTTAAAAAGAGATGTTGGCTGGCGTGCTGATAAAAGGAAACCTAAATGATAAAAAAGTTTTATAGATTCTACTTTATAAGAAATGAATTTTTTTGCCGAAAATAATTTTATCCGGATAAAATCTGGATCAATTCAAAAACTCTGTTGAAGGTTAATTATTGTACTGGAAAAAAATTCACACATAACCCTAAACAATTTTAATTTAAAATTAACAATTATTAATTCGCTATTCGGTTCTGCATTTTTAACCGTCATAGACGGGCAAGTTCTTCACACTACATTAACAAGAGGTGACAATGGTTGAATTTCAATTCATTGATTGGTTCTGGGTAATAATGTTTTTGTTTATCACGGTAGCAATAGGAGTAGCATTCTACCGTTTGGGCAAACGATCACAATCCGATTTTTTTCTTGCCGGACGCGGATTACCATGGTGGCTTCCAGCGTCTTCAGTATATGCAACTCATACAGCTACCGATACACCTATCTGGGTAACTGGTGTTGTTTACAAGTATGGTGTAGCCGGTTTATGGTACACCTTCTTTGCTGCATGGTGTGCTATAAGCGCATTTGTATCAACTAGAATTTTTAGAAGATCATTAACATACACTCAAGCAGAGTGGAATACTTTCCGCTTTCATGGACTTGGCGCAGAAATGCTGCGCGGATGGATCTCCGGCTGGCAAGTTTTTATGAATATGTTCATTCTCGGATGGGTTGGTATTGCTATGGGAAAGGTTTGCCAGTATTTGTTCGGATGGGATTTATGGATTGGACTTGTAGTCTTCTCCTCTCTATGTGCAATTTATGTTTTAGCTGCCGGCTACTGGGGAGTTATCATGGCAGATTTTCAGCAAGGAATTGTTGCTTTCCTGATGATAATTGTTGTATCGGTCTGGGGAATTATTGCTGCCGGCGGACCAACAATTATTGCTGCAAAACTTACTTCAATGGGTGAAGCATGGAGAATGAATCCGTTCGCATTCACCGGCTGGTTCGAAGGTGATTTCCCGATTGCTTGGTTTATAACAATGATGGTCATTGCTGTTATAGGCGGATTCGGTATGGGAACAAGCATCGATTGGTATGTTGAAGCACAGCGAATTCAAAGTGCAAAATCTGTCCGCGATGCTAGTTACTCTATCTGGTGGGGAACTGCCCTTGTATTAACGCGCAATTCTGTATGGGCAGCTGCTATATTGGGATTTTATGTTATGTTCCCGAATATTGCTTCGCAAAGTGATTATGAAATGGGGTGGTTCAGATTGGGTTTTGAATATTTACCGGTTGGATTGATTGGATTTTTCTTCGCTGCGATTATTGCAATTCATGTTTCAACAATAGCATCACATTTAAATCTCGGTGCAATGTATTTTACTCGCGATCTCTACTTGCATTACTTCAAACCGAAAGCAAGCGAAAAAGAATTAGTTTGGGTTGCAAGAATAGCAACATTAATTCTTTTACTTGGTTCTTTCTTTTACGGATTGATGATGGAAGATATAACTTCCTGGTTGATCTTTGCACTTTGGTTAATGGCTGCCGGTATCTGGCTGCCGAACATACTGCAAGTTGTTTGGTGGCGCTTCAATGCGTGGGGTTATCTTTCATCGTGGATTGCTAATCTTGGTATTAGCTGGCTTGTAGTTTGGATTCTTCCTCACTTCAACATTTTACCGGTACTTCCAGATTACCAGCAATTCTGGCTTTTAATGCTTCTTGGAGCTTTAGTATTTCTCCCGGTTACATTACTAACTAAGCCTGAACCGATGGAACACCTTGTAAAATATTATGTGCAAGCACGGCCGATCGGCTGGTGGGAACCGGTAAAACTGGAGGCACAAAGATTAGGACTTCTTGCTCATGTTGAATTGAAAAATGAAGGAGGTAAATAAATGGGATTCATTAGAAGAAATTGGACACCCGGCGAAGCGGATGAATGGACAAAAGAAGATTGGATTGCTGTTATTCTTTCGGTCACTTCATATATTCTGCTTATGGTAGGTACGGTATTATCATTTTTATTGAACATATGGGGATTTTTTATTTTTGCACTCGGAATACTTTCAACATTTTTAATGCATTGGATCATAGACCCAAAATTGAAGACAGTTTCCGAAGAATACGAAAAGAAGCAGCATGAATATCTTGAAAACTTGGAGCACAAAGTGCGCTGGGAGGAAATACATGGATAGAGGATTTGCAATGGTAATCGGAATGTCGATAGCTTATGTCGCATCATTCCTTGGATTGGTATTAGCATGGTATTCATACCGCAAACATCACAAAGGTGAAAAATGATAGCACAAATAGAACAAGCACAGCGTATTGGAGATGTCTCGCTCGGAATAATTATCCCGGCACTCATTCTCGGTCTTTCAGTTTTCTTTACGTGGATGTTGTATAAAAAATTCTCAAAATAAATTTTGTTATTGTAAATTATTTTAGAATTCTTTTCTCGCAGAGATCGCCAAGAAATCGCGGTGAACGCCAAGAGGTACTTATGCATGAAAATGAAATTGCAACTTTAATCATTCAAACATCTATCGAGCTGCATAAAAAACTGGGACCGGGTTTATTGGAATCTGTTTATGAAAATACTTTGGCTTATGATTTAAAAGAGAAAGGATTACAAGTTGATCAGCAAGTTCCTATTCCTTTAATCTATAAAGAAATTAAGTTTGATGTTGGTTATAGATTAGATCTATTAATTAACAAAAAAGTTATTATAGAGATTAAATCAGTAGATTTACTTGCACCCGTTCATTATGCTCAATTATTAACATACTTAAAATTATCAGAATTAAAACTGGGATTGTTAATTAATTTTAATGTGAAACTCCTCAAAGAAGGTATTCATAGAATTGTAAATAAATTATAACTCTGCGACCTCAGCGAATATCATTGCGTGCTCTGCGTGAAATCTTTACTCCGCATAATACTTAACAAAGAGCATGCAAGGAGAAATATCATGAAAAAAATAATTCTTCTTTTATTAATTCAATTTACTTTAAACGCCCAGACAAACGTTGACAAACTTGTAGAACGACTTGATCTTTTAAGCGATGCTTCATTTGATAATTGGAAATACTCTACCAATTTTTCCTTAACACCGGTCGAGCTTTCCTCAACTACTTTCGATGATTCCGAATGGAAAAATTCCAAATTAAACGAAAGTTTATATCTAGATTCATGTTGGTTTAGAAAGTCCGTTGAAATACCAAAGTATATTGCCGGCATATTAGTAACCGGTCCACTGAAATTTATTAATGCTGTTGACGATTACAGCTATATCTGGATAGATGGTGAATCTCGCGGCAAGTTTGGATGGGATGCCGAAACAATTCTAACCGGCAACGCTGAACCGGGACAAAAATTCGTCGTGCTGATCAAGGCAATAAACACCGGCGGCCCTTTAAGATTAATCGAAGCACGGATTTCGTTAGGTGTAGAATCAGCTTTACAAAATCTCATCAGAAACCTTTCAACCAGTTTTCGTGTCGGGCAAAAACTTGTAAGCTTCGATACTTACCAAACAAATGCGAGTGTAAAAGTCGATCCGGGCATTGATAATTCAAAAGTCAAAAAAGAAAGAAGAGAAGAACTGCAAAAGTTGATTCAGAAACTCGCAGCAAAAATTAATGTCGATGCTCTTGCAAACGGTGATACAACAAAATTTTTAAGCTCTGTTGACGAAGTCAAAAAAGAATTAAAACCTATCGCGGAATTTGCAAAGAGTTTTACGCTTCAATTTACAGCTAATGCGCATATTGATGCAGCATGGCTGTGGCGGAAAAAAGAAACCGAGGAAGTCTGCAAACGTACATTCTCGGCTGTAATGAATATGTTCAAAACACGTCCCGGTTTCACATACACTCAAAGTCAGGCAGCATTGTATGAATGGATGCAGAATGATTATCCGGATCTTTTCTCACAAATAAAAAGTTACGTTGATAACGGACGGTAGGAAATATCAGGCGGTATGTGGGTTGAACCCGATTGCAATCTGCCCGGCGGCGATTCATGGTCAAGACAACTTTTGTATGGACAGAATTATTTCAAAGAAAATTTCGGAAAGCTTGCGCGTCTCGATTGGAACCCGGATTCGTTCGGCTACAATTGGAACCTTCCTCAATTCATGGTAAAAGCCGGACTTGACGCATTCATCACACAAAAGATCGGTTGGAACGACACAAATGTTTTTCCGTACCGCCTTTTTTGGTGGCAATCGCCCGATGGAACAAAAATTTTAACTTACTTCCCTTTTGATTATGTAAACGAAGTTGATGATCCATTTAGATTGGTAGACTGGCTGAGGCAATTCGACGCAAATACCGGTTTTAATAAATTACTTGTATTGTTTGGAGTAGGAGATCACGGCGGCGGTCCGTCAATCCAGATGATGATACGTATCGATAAACTTCGTGAGTTGTTGATTTATCCAGCTATCGAATTCGGCACGGCTGAAAGTTACATCGGATGGCTTCGCAAACATGATTTAACATACATCCCAACATGGAATGACGAATTATACCTGGAATATCACCGCGGAACAGCAACTACTCAATCAAACATTAAAAAATGGAACCGCGAAAGCGAAGTTCTGTTAACCAACGCTGAAAAATTTTCTTCACTCGCTTCTCTGTTTGGCGGTTCATACAATAAAGAGATTTTGAAAGCTGCCTGGAAAAATGTTTTGTTCAATCAATTTCATGATATACTGCCGGGTTCCGGGATAAGGGAAATTTATTTAGATGCCGATAAAGATTATAGAGAATCATATAAACTTGCCGATTTTGCATTAAACAGTTCGCTCCATTTTATAACAGAAAGAATAAATACTTCTACAATTGCTAACGGAAACCCGGTAATAATTTTTAACTCACTTTCATGGAAACGAACAGACATAGCCGATATAACACTTCCTGAAGGTGACATTAATGATTATACAATTTATAGTATTGAAGGCGTTGAGATTCCTTCTCAAATAATTGAAATAAATAAACTAAACCGGAAAATAATTTTTGTAGTAGCCGATGTTCCTTCGCTCGGTTATAAAACTTATGTGTTGAAACAGATCGATAAGAATTTGGAATCGAAAGAAGAATCAACTTTACAGCACGATGCAAAAGAATTTGATATCGAGAACAGCTACTTCCGTGTATCGGTTGATCCTGACAACGGATGGATAAAAAATATTTTTGATAAACAATTAAACAAAGAACTTCTCAGCGGTTACGGAAATAAATTACAATTGCTCGAAGATAAACCGAAAGCATACGATGCATGGAATATCGGGTTAACCGGTATTGAATTTCCTTCTACATTCAGAAATGCAAAATTAGTTGAAGATGGCCCGGTACGTAAGGTTCTGCGTTTGTACCGTGATTATCTAAAACCCGGCACGGTCAAGTCATTCCCAACTGAAGATTTTCCGAACAGTTTCTTTACACAAGATATCATACTTTATAATGATATCGACCGGGTTGATTTTAGAACAGAGGTAGAATGGTGGGAAGAAAAGACAATGCTTAAGGTTGCATTCCCATTCAGTGTAAGCGATACGGTTGCTACTTATGAAATTCCATTTGGAACAATAAAAAGATCAACCATATTATCCGCACAATGGGATAAAGGTAAATGGGAAGTAAACGCTCAAAAGTGGGCGGATCTTTCCAACGATCAATTTGGCACCAGCTTGATAAATAAAAATAAATACGGATACGATACACGCAAGAACATAATGCGTCTCTCACTCCTCCGTTCACCCAATTGGCCTGATCCGACTGCCGATAGAGGTGATCATTCTTTTGAGTATGCTCTTTTCCCCCACAAAGGAAAAGTAGAAGAATCACAAACAGTACATAAAGCTTATGAGTTCAACTATCCTTTAATTACATTATTAACTGATTTCCACAAGGGTGATTTACCACTTGAAAAATCTTTTGTTGAAATTCTTTCTCAAAATGTTATCGTTACTTCTATTAAGAAAGCAGAGGAAAACGACAACGCATGGATTGTTACTTTGTATGAATCAAAAGGGGTTGATACAGATACTGAAATTACATTACCGGTAAAACCATCTAAGGTTGTTGAAACAAATATTCTTGAAGATGATGGCAAAGCAGTAGAATTTCAAAATGAAAAAATTAATCTGGCTATAAAGAAGAATTCGGTCGTTTACCTCAAGTTCTATTTATAACCGGTAATTGTTGAGACTGTGTGAAAATTGTAGGTCGAAACTTGTCCGGCATTAGTTTGACGGGTGCTGTTTCGACCATTTTGGGCAAAATGCAATTGTGAATTC
>DYJK01000146.1 GCA_020723165.1 Melioribacter roseus
GACATTTTTTCCTCAATTTTTAATTGATATGATGCTGAATAACAAAATAAGATTCAAAAAGGTAACGCAGATTTCTAATCTGCGTTCATAAAAATATACGAACAGATTAAAAATTTGTTCAACTTTACAAAACCTTTTATTAATTTTAGATAAATGCATGTAACTCATGTTTGATATTCACTTCCATAGAAGAAACCTACCGCATATTTACATACCGGAACGTAGCTATTTTATTACCTTTCGATTGAAAGGATCGTTACCAGTTAACAAAATATATGAATTAAGAAATATTTTAAAGCTAAAATACAAGGCATTAAATAAATCTGAGATCTACAATATCAATAAGAAGTTTTTTGCCGAGTATGATAAGACATTAGATAATTCAAAACATGGTCCCAGGTTTTTAACTAATAATAAAGTAATCAACATTATAATTGATTCATTTAAATTCTATGATAAAAAAGATTATGAACTTGTCTGCTTATGCATAATGCCTAACCATGTTCACGTTTTATTTACACTCCTAGAAAAAAGCAGACCGATAAATAAAATTATGCAGTCGATTAAAAGACATTCTGCTTTACAAATTAACCGCTATTTGAAAAGACAAGGATCAGTGTGGCAGCCGGAAAGTTATGATCATGTAATTAGAGATGAAGATGAATATTTTAACATTATCCGTTACATATTAAATAATCCTATCAAAGCAAAATTATCAGATAGTTGGTCAGGGTGGAAAGGAATTTATCTTTGTAATGATTTAAAGGAAACAATAGAATAAAAAGGTAACGCAGATTGAAAATCTGCGTTATATTGTTTTTTGAACAGATTAAAAATCTGCCTTTGTCAGACGAGTCTGTTCTACTTAATTCAATAGATATATCCGAAGAAAATCACCACAACAATAATTCCTATTATATTCAATATAAACCCGGCTTTAACCATGTCCCAAACAGATAGTCTGTGACTGCTGAAAACAATTGCATTTGGCGGTGTACCAACCGGCAGCATAAATGCAAGCGATACAGATAATGTAGCCGGTATCATAATACTCAAAGGATCAACTCCAATTTCTTTTGAAAGTGACGCAAGAAGTGGGAGTATAATCGTTGTTTGTGCCGAGTTTGAAGTAAGTTCACTTGAAAATACAACTACTATGCTGATGATAGTCATTAAAAAAATCGGGTGAACAGATTTTAGAATTAAAAATTGTTGACCGATCAATTTAGATAAATCACTTTGCACAAATCCTTCTGCAAGTGCAAACCCGCCGCCAAAAAGCAGTACAATATCCCATGGAATTTTTTTGATATCATCTTGATCCAATACAAAATTATGTTTGTGATCGTTACTGCCGCGTGGAATTAGAAACAATATGAAAGCCATTGTTATTGCAACCGTGCTGTCATCAATAAAACCGGCAGAAGAAAAAATATTGGACCATCCCGGAATTGTAAATGCACCAAAATTAAGATCACTTCTAAAAACCCATAATAAAGAAGTAATTATAAAAATTACTAACACGGCATTTTCTTCGTAAGTCATTTTTCCAAGCTTGTTCCGTTCAGAGCGAATAATTTCTTTGTTGAGTACTAGGTTTTTATCCGATCTAAAAATCAATTTTGTTAAAACAAGCCAGGCAATAATCATCATTATTAATACAATAGGAAGAGCTAAAACCATCCATCCGCCAAAGCTTATCATCTGAGCTTCGGGAAAATTGATTTTATACATTCTTTGAAATATTAAATTTGGCGGTGTACCTACAAGAGTTGCTACTCCCCCGATGGTTGCAGAATATGCGATCGAGATCATCAATGCTTTAGAAAAATTCGAGCTTCTTGCTTCCCCAAATTCTGCTTCTATTTTATAAATTATTGAAAGCCCGATCGGCAGTATCATCAAAGTTGTGGCAGTATTCGAAATCCACATTGAAATAAACCCGGCAGCAGCCATAAATCCGAGAATTATTTTTGAAGGACTTTTTCCAAACAGCAGTATTACATTAAGCGCTATCCTTTTATGAAGATTCCATTTTTCCATCGCTATCGCAATAACAAAACCGCCAACAAAAAGAAATATAGTTGAGTTCATATACTGCGGTGCAGTATCGGTTGCCGACAGAATACCAAACAGCGGAAACAACAGCATCGGGACAAGCGATGTTACTGCAAGAGGAACAGCTTCAAAAATCCACCATGTTGCCATTAAAGCGGCAATTGCTGCTACTAATTTTGCATTATAATATTCTGCACCAAGGTTAGCGAAAAAATAGATAAGAATAAATAAAAGGATGCCTGAAAAAAATCCGAGACTTTTAATATAAAACGATTTTTCAGGTAAACTAATTTTGTGCAGCATTAACAATAATCATTAGTGAAAGTTTGAGCGATCATTTATTCGAACTGCTTTTTATTAAATTAAAAAGGTCATATTCAATTTCTTCTTCGCAGTAGAATGCTTCTCCATATTCTTTCCCGATCTTGAAACCAAACACCCTCGCACGTGCTTCTAAATACTTTATAAAGTTGGGATGACTAATAAATGTTTCAGGTTCCGAGCTGTTGGGATTATGAAATTGTGTTTCATAAGCATAAACAGCTTTCATTTTCATTTCAAATGTTTCGCTGATATCAACAATGAATGTCGGTTTGAATTCATAAGTCTGCATGTAATAAAAAAGTTTTTGCGGACGATAGGGAGATTGAATTCTACCATTATCTTCGGTAACAATTTTAGGTAAGCCCGAGAAAAAATATGCTTCTTTTACTAATTGACTGGCGCCGATATGGTCGGGATGACGATCATTGAAATACGGCCCAAAAATTATTTTTGGTTGATGTTTTCTTATCTGGGAAATAATTTTTTTTACGTACTCTTCATTGTATTTAACAGACCCATCACGCAAACCAAGATTTTCGCGATGAACAACCTTTAAAATTTCCGATGCATTGTTAGCTTCTATTTTTCTAGTTTCAACCGAACCTCTTGTGCCAAGTTCGCCTTTCGTTAGGTCCGCAATCCCTACTTTCAAACCGTTTTTAGCTAACTTAGCTATAGTACCGCCCATGGAAAGTTCTGCATCATCGGGATGAGCTGCAAATATTAAAATATCAAGGTGCATTCATTTCCCTTAGTTGATTATTAAACTGGTCTTTAAAATGAAGAATATTTCTTGCAAAGTAAAATGCGACACTAAATATATTTATGATAAAAAATAATTGAACCTTATCAATAAAATATTTATCCTACAATAAGAATTTAGCACTCCAATGAAATATAGAATAAGATTACGAAGAATAATCTTATACGTTTTTCTCTTTCTTACAATCAGTTGGCTAAGCTGCGAATTACGGCATGTTGAACCGAACGAACCAATTTCCTCAGTTGGAGGTGAAGCAAAGTTTATTTCCGGTTTTGTTGCCGATGAAAACACAAACATGGGAATTCCAAGTGCTGAGATTTCAATTGCTGAAATAACAACTATAACAGATGCAGACGGCAACTTTGATATTGCTGATGAATTAAGTGATGGGACTTACACCGTAAAGATTTCTAAAGAAGGATACTATCCTATTGAACGATCTTTGTTTATCCAGGATTCTAAAAAAAGTAGATCATTTATTCAAGGATTTAGCTTAACACAGAAAAATGCGAGTGTTGTTGTAAATGCACAACTCGGCGGAACAATTACCAGCGGACAAGGACATAGTCTGCAAATACCGGAAAATGCATTATCACAAAATACTAACTTGAGTATTACATCAATTTTAGGGAGTGGAATTCCAATATTATTAACCGGAACAAGATTTACTTATGAAGCTGTTGCATTAGAACCAAACGGACAAACTTTTCAATCTGTTCTTACTCTCCGTGTTCCAATTTCTATTAATCAAAATGAATTACAAGAGACAACCGTTCAAGCTTTATCATACGATCAAAACACGCTGCAACCTGAATCAGTAGACGTAACACTTGATACTATTAACAATCGATTTGTCGCGAGTATCAATCATTTCTGTTATGTTCTATTTTATGCAGACGGATTACAATATGAATTTATTGAGGAACCATACACCGACAGTTCAAAAAGTACAAACGCAATAGTTGACTGCAGATCTGAACGTGCTGCTTCTGATATTACAATTCAACCCGAGATAATAAATAGTAGTGACCTACTAATCGATGTTGTTGAAGCTAAAATTGGGAAGCCAATTTCATTTTCTATTACCCGTAAAGGTGTAATAACCCGAAAATCACGTGAACCCATAAGACAGTTGTTCTATAAAGTATCGGGGACCAGGTACATCATCAGGAAGGACGAAATTGAAGTAGTCTCCATAAAATACCCACAATCAATTGAATTCATATCAAAAGATATTGAGCCTTGCCACGACCAAGGCGGCGGCTGATTTAATTTTTCTATCTACCTGATAATTAATTATATTCACACCAAAAATTTCTAATCATTTGTTTCTATGAATTCAAAATACGAAGCTGTTATTGGTCTTGAAGTCCACGCACAATTATTAACCGATACAAAAATATTTTGCGGCTGCTCAACAAAATTTAGTACAGCTCCAAATACAAACGTATGCCCGGTTTGTCTCGGTCATCCCGGCGTTCTTCCGGTATTAAATAAAAAAGTTGTTGAATACGCAGTGTTAATGGGACTCGCAACAAATTGCTCGGTAAATGAAAGATCGGCATTTGCAAGGAAAAATTATTTCTACCCCGACCTTCCTAAAGGATATCAAACCTCGCAGTATGAAGAACCGATCTGTGAACATGGAAAAGTTACAATTGAATTCAAGGATGGTTCGAAAAAAGAGATCGGTATAACAAGAATTCACATGGAAGAAGATGCCGGAAAATCGATTCATGATTATGGTGACACAACTTTAATTGATGCAAACCGGTGCGGTACACCATTAATGGAAATTGTTAGCGAGCCGGATATGCGGACTCCCGAAGAAGCATATTTGTATTTAACAAAACTTAAACAAATTCTTCTCTATTTGGGAATTTGCGATGGCAATATGGAAGAAGGTTCTCTCAGATGTGATGCAAATGTTTCTATACGTTTGAAAGGTGAAAAAAAACTCGGTACCAAAGCCGAAGTAAAGAATATGAATTCATTCCGCAATGTTGAAAGAGCTATTGCACGTGAAATTGAGCGCCAGACTAATCTGCTGGAAGAAGGGAAAAAAATTACTCAACAAACTCTTCTTTGGAATGCCGATCTAAATGAAGTTTATCCAATGAGAAGTAAAGAAGAAGCGCATGATTACCGTTACTTTCCCGATCCTGATCTTATGCCGGTTGTTGTTGAAGAAAAATGGAAAAACGAAATTGCCAGGAACTTACCTGAGCTTCCAGATGCACGCCGTGATAGATTCATATCAAATTTCAATTTGCCGCTTTATGATGCTGAAGTTTTAACATCATCAAGAGAACTTGCTAATTATTACGAAAAAATTCTTTCTGTGACCAACGATTACAAATCGGCAAGCAACTGGGTAATGACAGAAGTGCTTAAAGTAATGAATGATGAAAAAATTTCCATTGCAGATTTCCCGGTTACACCGGAAAATCTCGGCAAGTTAATTAAACTTATCAATGATAAAATTATAAGCGGTAAAATAGCAAAAGATATTTTTCCTGAAATGCTGAAGACAAACAAAGACCCGAATGAAATTGTAAAAGAAAAAAATCTTGTTCAGATAAGTGATACTTCTGAAATCGAAAATGCAATCGAAAAAGTTATTTCAGCAAATCAGAAAGACGTTCAAGAATATTTATCGGGTAAAGAGAAAGTGCTCGGATTTTTAGTTGGACAAGTAATGAAAGAAACTAAAGGGAAAGCTAATCCGCAAATTGTTAATGAACTGCTAAGGAAAAAATTAAGTACGTAATATTTACCCACCCCTTTTTATTCCCCTCTCTCTGCCCAACTCTCCAAAATGATGGCGAGCAAGCATGATGGCGGACAAACTGGAGGGGACGAAGGAGTGGATTATCTTTCATTTATTTATTATCTCCCTGACAGATTCTCTCAAACTTTTCGGTAAAACACCATAAAATTTTAACTTATCAATATTCAAGGAAACATCAGCAACCTTATAAAGTATCCCGGCTTTATCCATAGTAGTTGAAATTAAAAGGTTTTTATCAAAACCGGTTTCCTCGCAGAGTATTTCTCCTATTTCAAACCGTGAGAACCTTTCACTGCCTCCGAAGTTAATTTTTTCCCCATGAATGTTTTTTTCAACAAGTTCACGAATCATCCGCGCAGCATCATGCAATGCCAGAGGAGACCGAAACTGATCAGTATATAAAGTAACAGTTTGATTTTCTTTAAGCTTATGATACATTTTATGAAAGTTGTTTATCGAATGATTCAGACATAATCCAATAAGTAATGCAACACGTAAGATTAAGTAGTTATCAAAAGTTTCTCTGATTTTCACTTCCCCCATTAATTTCGTTTCGGAATAAAGAGAAACCGGGATAAGTTTTGCATCTTCTTTCAAATACGAACCGCGGTAACCGGCATAAACAGAATCGGTAGATGTATAAATCAACTTTGAATTATATTTATCGCATAATTGTGCTAGGTACAAAGTTGCATTTACATTAACATCATATACTAAATCTGCGGATTGTTGATCAGCTTTCTCATTATTTGAAAATGCTGCTGTGTGTATTACTGCATCGGGTTTAAAATTTGCAAAAACTTCACCAAGTTTTTTATAATCCGTAATTGGAAATTGAACATGATCAAACTGTCGGCAGTTACCCGGGTTGCTATGAAAGTGTGTTAATATATCGTGATGCTTACTCAATTCAATATTGAGAAATTGCCCAAGCATTCCGCTGCCGCCGGTAATAAATATTTTCATAATATCTCTTTGTTTTGTTTATTCATAATATTTATTTTGCTTTCGTTCAAGAATAGAATCATCATATTGATATTAGCTGGCTGTTGTTTTTACTCTTTCCTTTACTTGTTCTCTAGATTCTAATCTTGTTCTTTAATATGAACAAAAGCATAACTAAGATTAAGATTATAAATCTTAAAAATAATTTATACTGGAAAGGAATTAATCAATGAAACATTTAATCGGTGCACATACATTCGTAAGTGGCGGTCCGGCTTCTGCCGTTGACGCAGCAGAAAAACTCGGGTTTACCGCAATACAAATTTTCACTAAAAATAATAACCAATATTTTGCACGTGATCTAACTGAAAAAGAGATTACCGATTTCCGCGACAAACTTAGCAAATCAAATATCAAATTTGTAGTCTCGCACGATTCATACTTGATTAATCTTTGTGCAAAAGACCCGGTGAATTTAGAAAAATCCCGTTCAGCATACATAAAAGAACTCGAACGATGCGAACAACTTAGTATTCCGCATCTTAATTTTCATCCAGGTGCACATACTGGACAAGGCGAGGAAGAAGGAATGAAAATAATCGCCGAATCACTAAACTTTGCACACCAACAGACTAAAGGTTATAAAACAAAAAGCATGTTAGAAGCAACCGCCGGACAAGGTACGGCACTCGGCTACCGGTTCGAACAGTTAAGAAAAATTATTGATCTTGTTGATGAGCCGGATCGCATGAGTGTCTGCATCGATACATGTCATATTTTTGCCGCCGGCTACAACATCCGCGATCCGAAAGAATATAAAAAAGTTATCAAAGAGTTTGATGATATAATCGGGTTGGAAAGATTACAATGTCTCCATATGAACGACAGCAAAAAAGAACTCGGCTCACGTGTTGATAGACATGATCACATCGGAAAAGGATTTATTGGATTAGAAGGTTTTACAAATATTATGAATGATAAAAAATTAGAAAGGGTACCAAAAGTTTTAGAAACACCAAAAGAGAAAGATCAAAAAGAGGATGTGGAGAATATAAAAGTACTGCTGAGTTTAGTGAAAAAGTAATTACGAATTGAAAATTGAGAATTGCGAACTTGTCCACCGTTAGTTTGGTGGATTGAGTATTATTAATTAATTCTTAACACCATTACACCGGTCTGTTTTTTATTTGCTTTCAAATAATCAGCGAGTGGTTTTTCTGAGATTTGTACTTTGTAGCCAATATTGGGTGCGTGCAGTAAATGAATTCTTCCGTCATCCATTCGAATTGCAATACCGGTGTGGGAAATATCGAGTCCTTCGATATTTGTTGTAATTCCTAAAATGTCTCCGCTCTGAATTTTGTCTTCAACTTTTTCAATATCATCTTCCGGAATGTAATAATACTCTCTTTTGTTAATTTCATTCTCAATCGTTTTGATCTCTTTTACAAATTGTGGATTGTTCTTTAACTGCTTGTACGCATCAACGTGTGTGCTCATGAAATTGATTTTTTTATCGTAAAGCTTACCGCATAATTCTTTCGTAATATCTTTTCCTATTCCGCGTTTATCCATATCATAAATCCAATCGGAAAAGTAATGAAGCCGTGAAGGATACTCATTTAATTTCCCATCGCGGTAGCGGATATTAATTAGTTCTTTCTGGTAATCTTCAAAGTTTGTTAAACCATTTTTAATTGTTCTTGCAAA
>DYJK01000147.1 GCA_020723165.1 Melioribacter roseus
TTTCTCATCCGCCTGAAATAAATTATCTGACCATCATTTGAAATTTTTAAATCAGTGTTAATCCCGTCGTTTAAAAATAGAAGATGTTCCCCGGTCGCTAAATCATAACGATAGATCGAATTATAAATTTGATTTTGAGCTTCGTAATAAATGTATTTACTGTCGGGCGACCACACAACTTGTCCGATCGACTTATCAAGATTTTCAGTGACAATGTTCAAGTTTCCGCTTTCTTTGTTGTAAAGAACTAACCTTTGTTTATCTGCTTCAAATCCGGCACGCGCCATTGATCGGAATGCAATATAACTCCCATTCGGTGAATGAATGGGTTGGTTATCGTTCCCGGGACTATTGGAAATTTTCTTGATTGAAGCCGGTGAACCGGATTTAACATTGGCAAGATTTATTGTGTAAACCTCATTATTTGTACTTGTTGCTACTACTTTATCCGGATTTATTGTAAAAGCAATTTCTTTCCCGTCTGGAGAAAATGTATAATCGAGGTATCCGCCAAGATCAACCGGAGGGCAATCGGACCGGCTGCCAAACATCAGGTCAACAGATTCATTTTTTGTTAGATCGTATAAAAAGAGATGACTTCTTTTTTCGCCGCGCCAATCGTTCCATGAGCGGTACATCAATTCCGTGATAATTTTTGCTTTCACTTTATTTTCATCTGCTGCTTTATCTCTTTCTTCGTTGCATTGCTGTGTTTCACAATCCGGATAAACAGATGAAACAAACAATATTTTATTTCCGTCATTTGACCATACTAATCCGGATGCGCCTGAATAAAGATTTGTTAGCTGCGTTTCATTCGATCCGTTAAGATCGCACTGCCATAAGTTGCCGCCGCGTGCAAAAGCAATCTTTTTCCCATTGGGAGAAAATTTTGGCTCACCTTCATTTGAATCTGAGTTCTTTAATACACGTAAATTTTTTCCATCACCGTCAATTAGATAAATATCTTTGTTCCCTATATTTGCTTCCATACTGTATGTTGTAACTTCAAATGCAATTGTTTTGCCGTCCGGCGAAAGATCAAACGAGCCGATCCGTTTCATATTCCATAAATCTTCAACAGTCATAGCACGTTTTTGAGCTTGTAGTGTTATTGTAGTTATTATTGTTAAAAATAGAAGGAGAGCTTTTTTCATTTTAAACCCCAAAAGAATTTTAATCTATAGTTAAATTATAAAAAGGGAATGGGAAATTAAAGGTAGTTTTCTTGATATATTTTCGTTTAGTTTTATAATAGTAATGGTTATTTTCTATAAAGAGTTTACTATTTGACATTGTAATTACTCGCTCATTATTATAAATAGTTAATAGGATAAAAATTATCATGACAACAAAGAAAGGGAAGAATCTTTATTCCAATATAAAACAGCTAATTGATGAAGCGAAAAAAATTACAGTTCAGAATGTAAATACAACTCTTGTATTTACAAATTATCATATCGGTAAAATGATAGTTGAAGATGAACAGCAAGGCAAGAAACGAGCGTCATATGCTGAGCAGACGTTAAAAAACTTATCAAAGAAGTTGACAAAAGATTTTGGGAAAGGATACTCTGTTGATAATTTACAGTACATGAGAAACTTTTATTTGTTGTATAATAATAGAGTTTACGAGACAGTGTCTCGTAAATCTGAAATAATGCAAACACCGTCTGCACAATTAGAAAAATACGCGACAGTGTCTCGTAAATCTTTAATTCCCAAATCTCAAAGACAAAATGAGTTATCAATTCGGCAGACGGTGTTTGCCAAATTTCAATTCCATTTTCCTTTGAGCTGGTCACATTATTTCTTTCTAATGAAAATTAATAATGAAGAAGAGAGAAACTTTTATGAAATTGAATCTTCAAGTAACAATTGGTCAGTTCGGGAACTTCAAAGACAATACAACACTTCTCTTTTTGAACGATTGTCTGTTAGCAAAAATAAAAAAGCTATAAGAGCGCTAAGCAGAAAGGGTTAGATAATTACAAAGCCGATTGATATGTTAAAAGAACCGGTTGTTTTAGAATTCTTAGGTATGAAAGAAAAGTCAGTATTTACAGAAAGCGATCTTGAGACAGCGGTAATCAACAAATTAGAGAAGTTCATGCTGGAATTGGGTAAAGGTTTTCTGTTTCAAAGCCGGCAGCAAAGGATATCATTTAACGGAAAGAATTTTTACATAGACTTAGTTTTTTATAATCGTTTGTTAAAATGCTTTGTTTTAATTGATCTGAAAATAGGAGAATTAACCCATCAAGATATAGGACAAATGCAGATGTATGTTAATTTTTATGACAGAGAAATAAAAAGTAAAGACGAAAATAATACTGTTGGTATTATACTTTGCAAGCAAACCAACAAAGCAGTTATTGAATATACTCTGCCAAAAGATAACAAGCATATTTTTGCAAGGGAATATAAATTGTATCTGCCAAGTAAAAAGCAATTAAAAAAGTTATTGAAGTAATTTTACTCAATTTATATTGTTATCATAGACTTTATTCTTGTTATCTAACTAATAAATATTTTACCTTAGACATATTTTTAACTAATTACCATTATTTATTTGTTGCCGATGAGGTTCGCTCGGGAGTTTCCTTGCTAAACCTACCCCTTTTTGATAACTTTCGTTCCAATTTTTCAACAAATGACTGTAAAAATGAAATATCCCTTTCAAGAGATCGAATCTAAATGGCAGAAATTCTGGGAAGAGAAGAAAGTCTATAGGACCGATTTAACAAAACTCGATAAGAAGATTTACTGCCTTGTAATGTTTATTTATCCATCTGCTGCAAAAATGCACATTGGCCACTGGTACAATTATGGTCCAACCGATTCATGGGCACGTTTCAAAAAACTAAAAGGATTCAATGTTTTTGAGCCGATCGGTTACGACGCATTTGGTCTTCCGGCAGAAAATTATGCAATCAAAACCGGCATTCATCCGCAAGACAGCACATTACAGAACATCAACGATATCCGCGTAATGGTTAAACATATGGGCGGTATGTACGATTGGGATTCCGAGTTGATGACGTGTGTTCCGGAATATTATAAATGGAACCAATGGTTGTTTTTGCAGCTATACAAAAAAGGATTAGCATACAGAAAAAATGCACCGGTAAACTGGTGTCCTTCATGCCAAACAGTTTTAGCGCGCGAACAAGTTTTGAATGACGGTTCATGCGAAAGATGCGGAACCACAGTTGTTCAAAAGAATTTAACCCAGTGGTTTTTCAAGATCACAGATTATGCAGAAGAACTTCTTGAAGGATTGAATAAAATTGACTGGCCGGAAAAAACTAAGGCAATGCAATTCAACTGGATCGGAAAAAGTATCGGTGCTGAAGTTGACTTTGGTGTGAGCGGCTCAAATGATAAAATTAAAATTTTTACAACACGACCCGATACACTTTTCGGCGCAACGTACATGGTCATTGCACCGGAACATCCTCTTGTTGATAAACTTACTACCAGTGAGTACAAACAAAAAGTTGAAGTGTACCGCGATTCAATAAAATCAATGACTGAAATTGACCGGACATCAACCGTGAAAGAAAAAACCGGAATTTTTACCGGTGCGTATGCAATCAATCCAGTTAACAACAAACAAATTCCAATTTGGATTGCAGATTATGTTTTGATGACTTATGGAACCGGCGCAATAATGGCTGTTCCCGGGCAAGATGAACGTGATTGGGAATTTGCCGAAAAGTTTAATCTGCCTATTATTAGAACTGTTCAACCGCCGGAGGGATTTGACGGAAAAGCTTATCTTGAGGATGGCCCGGCAATCAATAGTGAATTTCTTGATGGATTGAATGTTGAAGATGCGAAGAAAAAAATTATTGGATGGCTCGAACAAAAAATGATTGGTAAAAAAACTATTAACTATCGTTTACGCGATTGGCTGATATCACGTCAACGTTATTGGGGAACGCCGATTCCAATTATTCATTGTGATAAATGCGGAGAAGTTCCGGTTCCTGAAGATCAATTACCGGTTGTGCTGCCGTATCATGTTGATTTCAAACCACAAGGCGGTTCACCCCTTGCATCTAATGAAGAATTTGTGAATGTGAAATGTCCTAAGTGCGGCGCTAATGCCAAACGCGATGTTGATACGATGGATACTTTTGTTGATTCATCATGGTATTACTTGCGTTACTTGAATCCGAAATATGAAAATGGAATGTTCGATCCGGAACTTGGCAAAGCATGGACGCCAGTTGATACATATGTCGGCGGTGCCGAACATGCTGTGATGCATTTGTTGTATGCACGATTTATACACAAGTTTCTACGCGATATTGGTTTGGTTAACAGTGATGAACCGTTTCAAAAATTGATTCATCAGGGCACGATTACAAATCTTGGCGCTAAGATGTCCAAATCGAAAGGGAATGTAGTTGACCCGAATCAGTTTGTGTATGAATACGGCTCCGATGTATTTAGAATGTATATGATGTTTATGGGACCGTATGAACTTGGCGGAGATTGGAGCGATAAAGGTATTGTTGGCATTGACCGCTTTGTGCAAAGATCATACGCATTGTTTGAATCGCATAAAAATTCAGCAAAAGAATTTCCAGCTAAAAATAAATATGATATTGCCGAACTTAATGAAGGTGAGAAAAATATTTACCGCAAAGTAAATATCACTATAGAAAAAACTCAGAACGAAATAGATAATTTCAGATTTAATACTGCGGTTGCATTTTTGATGGAATTAATAAATGAGTTTAAGGGATTGGCAGATTGCAGAAAAGATTTACAAACATATGCATTAGAACGTTTTGCAATTATGCTTGCACCTTTGGCACCGCATCTTGGTGAAGAATGCTGGCAATTGCTCGGCAAGGAAAAATCAATTTTTGAAAACGCCGGCTGGTTTGATGCAGATCCATCTGCATTAACAAAAGAAAATGTTTTGATAGTTGTACAAGTGAATGGAAAAGTCCGCGCAAAGATTGAATCGCCGGTTGATCTGCCGGAAGCTGAAGTTAAAAAAGCTGTTTATAATGATGAAAAAGTTAAATCTCATACAGATGGCAAACAGCTGGTAAAAGAAATTTATGTTCCAAATAAGATTTATAACATTGTAGTTAAATAATTCTGTGCGGAGCGAATAATCTATTAAATATTTAGACTAAAAAATTCTTCGTCATTTCTCGCCTCGCTTCGCTCATCGAAGCGGGTATTCCTCAGAATTAAAGGAAGGAAAAAATGCTTGATGTAAAATTTATTCGTGAAAATCCTGAATTAGTTAAACAAGGTTTGCTAAACAAGAACGCAGCGAACATAGTTGATGAGATATTAAAACTTGATGAGGAACGACGCGTATTGATTCTAAAATCTGATGAGCTGAAGGCAAAACGGAATCAAGTTTCTTCACAAATTCCCCAGATGAAAAAAGCCGGGCAAGATACAACTGCTGTATTTGCAGAAATGAAACTAGTGGGTGATGAAATAGCTTTACTTGATGGGCAGCTCAAAGGCATTGAAGATCAGATAGAAGAAATTCTACGCAACACACCAAACCTTGCGCATTCATCTGTCCCGGTTGGTAGAAGTGCGGAAGATAATGTTGAAGTTAGAAAATGGCTGCCGGAAGGGTTCACTTTTGAAAATGATTTCAAGGTCTTAGATCACATTGAACTCGGAAAAAAACTTTCTGTATTGGATTTTGAAAGAGGAACAAAAATTACCGGTTCGGGTTTTCCGCTTTATACCGGCAAAGGCGCAACTTTAGAACGTTCGTTGATAAATTTTATGTTGGATTATCATCTTCAGCATCACGGTTACAAGGAAATTCTTCCCCCCGTTCTCGTTAATCGTGAATCAATGAAGGGAACCGGGCAAATTCCTAAAATGGAAGAAGATATGTACTTCATTGAAAAAGATGGTCTCTATCCAATTCCAACAGCAGAGGTACCAATAACAAATATTCATCGAGATGAAATTCTGAATGAGAAAGATTTAACGATTAAATATGTCGGTTATTCGCCGTGTTTCAGGCGCGAAGCCGGTTCATATGGAAAAGAATCAAAAGGATTTCTACGTGTTCATCAATTCAATAAAGTTGAAATGGTGAAGTTTTCCAAACCGGAAATTTCCTATGATGAACTTGAACTAATGGTGAACGATGCAGAGGACATTTTAAAGGCATTGAATATTCCATACAGAATTCTAATGTTGTGTACGGGCGATTTAAGTTTTTCGGCAGCAAAATGTTATGATATTGAAACCTGGTCGCCGGCAGAAAATAAATGGCTCGAAGCTTCATCATGCAGCAACTTCGAAGCATTTCAGGCAAGAAGGGCAAATATAAAATTCAGAAGAGAGCAAACTAAAAAAGTTGAATTTGTTCATACGCTAAACGGGTCAGGGCTGGCAACGAGCCGTCTAATGGTTTCGTTGTTGGAAAATAATCAAACTCCTGAAGGGAAAATTATAGTTCCAAAAGTTTTGCAGAAGTATACCGGTTTTGAAATTATTGGATAGTCTGAACGCAGAATAACTATTCTGCGTTCATCATTTTGCATTCTATTGAAACTGCCTTTAATGAATTGATGTTATAAAACAGAAAGGAAGCTGAAAACTCTTGTTCGGAAGTCTTGTCCATCTAAAAAAATATTTTCTTCGTTACAAAAGTAAACTTGGTCTTGGAATTTTATTTATTGTACTTTCTAATGTAGGACAAGTTTACATCCCGATACTTCTTAAAGATAGTGCCAACGCATTAAAAGGGAATGTCAACCTAGAACTTGTAACACGCTATGCGCTTTTGATTGTTGGCGCAACATTAGTATCCGGTATATTCCGTTTTTTGATCAGGCAGACCATCATAGTTGTCTCCCGTGAAATTGAATATGATCTTCGCCAGGATTTTTGGAAGCATATTCAAAAACTGCCGCTTAGATTTTTCCAGAATAACTCTACCGGTAATATTATGTCTCACGCAACTAATGATATCAATGCAGTTAGAATGTATGTGGGACCGGCAGTAATGTACTCGATCGATAACGGAACTCTTTTTGTAATGGTATTAGGATTAATGATTGCACTTAATTTGGAACTTACATTGTACACATTGATACCATTACCTTTTCTATCGGTTCTTGTTTATATAGTTATGAAAAAAGTTCATGTACGTTATACAAAAATCCAGGAGAAGTTTTCCGAACTAACTACAAAAGCACAAGAAAATTTTTCTGGTATCCGGGTAATTAAATCTTATGTACGCGAAGATTTTGAAATCGATCAGTTTACAAATCTTAGTAATGAGTATTTGGATAGAAAAATGGGTTTAGTGCGGCTCCAGGCATTCTTCAATCCCATATTTTTTATGGTAGCCGGGTTATCAGCAATTATTGTCGTTTGGATCGGCGGCAAGATGGTAATAGATGGAGAATTAACCGTTGGGGACATTTTTGCATTTATGGCTTTTCTTTCAATGTTGATCTGGCCAATGATTTCATTTGGATGGGTTGCAAATATGGTGCAGCAAGCGGAATCAAGTATGAAGAGGTTGTTGAAATTTTTTAATGAGTCGTATGAAATATCGGATAATCATGAAACCAATAATTCGATTTCAAACATTAAAGGAACGATAGAACTAAAAAATGTTTCGTTCAGGTATAACGAAAATTTGCCGCCGGTATTGGAAAATCTTAATCTTAAAATTGAACAAGGTAAAACGGTTGCATTTATTGGTCATACCGGTGTTGGCAAAACAACCTTAGTAAATCTTATCCCACGTATGTATGATGCAACCAGCGGGGAAGTGCTGATAGATGGGGTCAATGTTAAAAATATGCCGCTGAAAGTTTTAAGAACAAACATTGGCTATGTACCCCAGGAAAATTTTCTTTTCTCGGATACACTTGCCAACAACATCATGTATGGATTAGAATCTAAGGATGAGTCGGTTATTAGTAAAGTTTCTGCAATAGCACAGCTTGAAAATGATGTGGAGACTTTCCCGAAAAAGTATGATACAATTCTCGGTGAAAGAGGAATCACGTTATCAGGCGGACAAAAACAGAGATCATCGTTATCTCGTGCATTGGCAATCGATCCTAAAATTTTAATTCTTGACGATTCTTTTTCTGCAGTTGATACTCACACTGAGGAAGAGATTCTTAAAAAGCTAAAAGAATTTATGAAAAATAGAACAAGTATAATTATCAGTCACCGCATTTCTACTGTTAAAGATTCAGATAAAATATTTGTAATAGATCAGGGAAAAATTGTAGAACAAGGTACACATGATGAGCTGGTTGATAAAGGCGGAATATACGCGGATCTGCACTATAAACAATTATTAGAAGAAGAAATTTTAGAAATGAATTAGAAAGTATCATGGCTGAAGAACAAAAAGACGATGATATATTAGGCAAAGCGTACGATTCAAAATTAATGCGCCGGCTGCTTACTTATGTTAAGCCGTATAAGAAATATGTAGTGCTTGCAATTTCCTTGAATATTCTGGTTGCTGCCTTGCCGGCAATAAGACCTTATTTGAGTAAAATTGCTGTTGATGATTACATTGCCAATAAAGATTATAACGG
>DYJK01000010.1 GCA_020723165.1 Melioribacter roseus
TGTCTATTACATATAAATAATTTTCATCTACGGCTATTCCTTGCCTTGCTTCCGGCGCAGAAAATTTTCTTTTCTCAACAAATTCTCTTTTAGTATTTACCTGAAAAGCTATAAATCCTACGAAAATATTTAATATAAAAACTGATTTAATTATTGACTTCAGAAACATATTTACCCCACAAAAAAATCTGTTATTTATGAACCAATGGTAAAGTTTTTTCTACGTTGTTAACTAAAACAAAATCCACTCCTGAATCAAAAAGATATCTCGCTTTTTCAATATCATCTGCAAAATAGAAATTTATTTTTATTTCATTAGTTTTTAATACTGGAACCAATTTATGAATCATCGGAAATTCTCTTTCGGTTAACTGAATGAAATCCGCTTTTATTCTAATAGTTTCTTCAACATAAGCTTTAGGAGAATCTTTTCTGTCCATACAGCAAATTATGAAACTGCTGTCAATTTCTCTTACAGCATCTATTGCTTCTTCATCAATAGCAAGTATTGCATTTGAAAACAGATTTTTCTTTTTCAAAAGTAATGCAGTTTTTACAGCAGCTTCCTTATCACTTTTTATATGAATGTTCATCCAGATATTGGAAGGGATAAGATTCAACGTCTCTTCGAGTGTCGGTATCTTTTCTCCTCTAAATTTTTCTCCTTTCCACATTCCGGCATCAAGGGTTCTTAACTCTGAAAAGAGAAGTTCGTTAACATTTTTTTTACAACCGGTAGTTTTTTCAAGATTTGAATTATGAACAATTACAAGTACTGAATCCTTAGTCATTCTAACATCAAACTCTATCATTTGAACACCGAGACTGATTGCTTCATTAAAGGCTGCTAAAGTATTTTCTGGATGAGTAAATGATGCTCCGCGGTGCGCACAAATACCGTTATTAGGTAATCTTTGAGCTGTAATACAACTAAGTGTAATTAAATAAAATACCAGAATAAATTGTATTCTCATGAAATTATTCTTTCGGTTTTACATTCCAAACAGTTAGCGCTAATATCATTGATAGTACAGAGGCGCCAATCCAAAAAACAAAGGCACTATGAAAATCATAGACCATTTTGCCATTTACCATTAGCCCGCTGTTCTCGATTAAAAAACCGCTTATCCAATCTTGAGTTGCCGCACCAATATAACTGAACATTCCAATAAGTCCTTTAACAGTTCCGGCTGTTGCCTTTGGCGTAATATCAACGGCAATCAAACCGGCAAGAAATACAATCAGCCCTCCAACACCAAAACCGAACAAACCCATCGCTATCATATCGAGCCATTCGTTGCCGGCTGGTGTAATAAAGAGTAAAATAACTCCACTTGTTTGAATAATTCCATAAATCAAAGTTGGAATATTTCTTCTTGAACTAAAAAATTTATCTGAAATAAATCCAGAAAATGATGCCCCGATAAATCCCATAATGGGATAGGCGCTCATTACAAAACTAGCTTCAACTAGTTCATAATTTTTGGATTCCTGGAGAAATAATATTGCCCAATTGTTAATTGCATATCGTACAACATACATCAGCGCACTGCTAAGTCCCAGTATCCAAACATATGGATTGCGTAGAACTTGTTTTTGCAATTTGGAAATATTTTCCTGGATCGGTTTTCCGGCAGAATAATCTTTTTTAAAATCTGCAACATGCGGCAATCCGTAAGTCTGTGGTCTATCTGCAAGTGTTTGATACAAAACTAATGCAACAAAAAGACAGATGATACCGGGACCAATAAAACCGGCCCGCCAGCCAAATGAACTAACCAAGAATGCAGTTCCAACAAATGTAAGTCCCTCTCCAATATTATGTGCACCCGCCCATATACCGTATCTTGTTCCGCGTTCACGATTACTATACCACTGACAAATGGAGACTACGCTTGGTGCTGAACCTATAGATTGAAACCAGCCGTTAAATCCCCATAGTATTACAAAAAGAATAAATAAATTTGTTAATCCAAACAATATATTTATAACAGCAGAGAATAAAAGAGCTATGGACATAAATCTTTTTATGTTGGCTCTATCCGAAAGGATTCCATTGGTGAATTTTCCTACTGCATATACATATAAAAGAACCGACCCGATAATTCCCATCTCTGAAACAGAAAGTATACCGGCATCTAGTATCGGTTTCTTTGCTACTGAAAGTCCTAATCTACATGTATAAAAAAAACCATACCCGAGAATCAGTGAGATAAAAACACTCCATCGTTTATGATCGTATATTCTTTTTATCTCATCTTCATCTTGTAATAGAGGTTTGTCTTCTCCGGTTTTAAAGAACAAAATTATTTTTTTCAGCATGTTCGGCTCGGAATAATTTTAATTATCGCTCATCTGTCTATTTATTCTTTTGGAAAATTGAGCAAAGGAAATTTTACGAAATATTAAATTTTGGTTTTTCAAATAAACTTTTAAAGAAAGTGAACAAGCAAAAAGCGGTGAATAAAATTATCCACCGCTTAAAAAGAAAAATTACAATTTGTAAGAAATACCAAAGGTACCATACGAATTGAATTTTGCCCATTGCTGTATTTTAGAATAACTTTCCGAAGGATCGCCGAACACTTGTCTTTCTTCTTGATCTGTCAAATTATTCAGCTGCAAATAAACTGTGAGATTGTCCATGATCCTCTGGGTTACGGAAATATCTAAATGATATTCTTTCTGGAAATACGAATCATGGTATTTATCCTCGCCAACAAACTGCAAAATGTCATCGCGGAAATTGTTGGATATTACAAACGACAATCCTATTTCAGGATTATCATACATAATAGCAAAGTTGATCACATTTTCTGGACTGCTGCCTAATGGTAATTTTCTACCTCCAACCTCAATTTCTGCCTTAGTATATGTATAGTTTGCGTAGATGCTGAAGTAATTTAAAAACGGAACATTAAGAAAATTCAATCTTTGATTTAATGCTAATTCCAATCCATATATTGTTGCTTCATCATCACCATTAATAGGCATTGTAATTTCATAAAGCTGTGTACCGTTTTCGAATGGGAGTTCTTCGGTATGAACCGAACCAACTATAATATTCGACATTAATTTGTAATATACACCGGCACTAATTAAACCTAAATACGGTGTGTAGCTTTCATACATAAGATCAAAGTTATGAGAATTTGTCGGTTCAAGATCAGGATTTCCCTTGCTGATTGTTCTTTCATCATCATCTCTGAATTCATAAGGAACTAACGATTTATAATTCGGTCTTGAAATACCGGTAGAATAAGCAAGTCTTAAATTCATATTTTCGGTAAAACGATAAGTAAAATGGATTGACGGCAGAATATTGGAATAGCTTGCATCAGATTCTGATTTGTTAACAGATGTTACCGCTAATGTTTTATACTTATTATTAGTATTCTCAAATCTTAATCCGGCAAGTACACTGAATTTTTCGGAAAAATTTAAATTGGTCATTCCGTAAGCAGCAATTACTAATTCCGACGCATCATAATTATCGCCTGATTGATCGAGATATTCTGACCTTGTAGAACCGAGATAGTGAGTATCGTTTGGATCAACGATAACTTCTTCATAGCCAAATTCACCTTCTCCTATAGTATGTGCTTCAGGAAAATTTCTCAATTGAAGTCTGCGAGCTTCGTATTTAACACTCTTGCTAACAATTTTAGAACCAACCTTAACAGTACTGTTCTGCCCCATAATATGATAAGGTATTGTTAAATTCACCGCTCCGGACAAATCAGCATCTTCTTTCATTTTATCATCAACCCTAACTCTATTTAGCGTTAACACTTCTTGCCCGGTAAACTTTGTAGTAGGACTAAACTCTTTAATTTCATCATTAGTATATCCGGAGAAATCGAAATCTCTTTGGAAACGGAAATATGTACGTGCCGGCATATCTTCAATTGCTTTAATCCAGCTCAGTGTGTAATCCAATTTTATACCGTTTATATTATGATTACCGCCGAACATTGCGCTTGTTAAAAATTGATCTTCAACACGGTTCCTGGTTTCTTTAGTTTCTTCATCATCATCAATTATCCATTCATCAAGTCTTCTTATTTCTTTATCGAAATACCGGTTGTGATTCAAATTCAAATAAACTTTATTGAATTCGTCAAATTTATATTCCGTGTTTAAGTTTATTCCCCAGCGCTCTCTTAATACATCATAATCATTAGAGTGTTGTGCAAAAATGTGTCCGGCTGTTAAATCGTCATATTCAAATTCCCGTAATGTGGAGCCGCGGTTTGTTTTGTAATAACTGCCGGCAAAAAGTATTCCCAGTTTATTATCGAAAAATCTTTGACCGGTATATGCGGAGACATCAACTATATCATTTCCGAAAGCGTTATAATCCGAATGCTGAATATTATATCCGCCTCCAAGATTGATAGCATACATTCCTTCATCCGGCGCTTGTTTCATTTGAAAATTTATATTGCCCCCGATTGCATCGGCATCAATATCCGGAGTTAATGCTTTTACAACAACAATATTTTCCATTAAATCCTGGTTTAATAAATCCAATCCTACTTCTCTTCCTAAATCGGGATCGGGTGCCGGAATTCTCTGACCGTTAACAGTAAGCGAATTATACTGCGGACTTATTCCCCTGATTTGCACAAGTTCTCCTTCACCTTGATCATATTGAATTGAAACGCCGGGAATTCTGCCGACTGTTTCTGCAGCATTTCTATCCGGGAATAATTGAAATTGCTCTGCAGATACTACGTTTTTAATATTGGCAGAATTTTTCTGCTCGTTCAATGATTTTGCCTGACCACGCGTCAGTGATCCATAAACCGTCACTTCGCCTATCTCTCGGGTTGTTTCGTTCAATTCAAAATTTACCATAACAATTTTGTTTGCAACAACTTCAACAGAGAAAGATTTTTTTTCATATCCTAAAAATGAACAGGTAACGGTATAACTGCCAGGATCAACATTAGAGATAACATATCTGCCGTCCTGATCCGACGAGGCACCAAACCGGGTTCCTTCAATTATAATATTAGCGCCGGGTAATGCAGTTCGTGATGTGGCTTCAATAACTTTTCCAACAATTTTACCGGTACTTTGTGAAAAGAGGTTTACCGGCAAAATCATTAGAAAAATTATTAGAGAAAAAGCGAGTTTGAGAATTAATTTGCTTATGGAAAAACCGGTATCATTCAACCTCATTTTAACCTCCTCTTTAATTGCGTGTTCTTAATTAAATTATAACTGAAAATAAACTGTTATTATAAATTCACAATTAATAGTTCGTTAATAAATTATTGTTTTTTCAACCGTAGCTCATCTATCAATTCGGCTTTGATATTAAAAGTCTGTATCTGAATTGTCTTATTCTGAACAGTTATATAGCTATAATTATAAGTAGACTTAAATTTTTTATTGCTCTTTATTCTGCTGGTGCCGGTTTTATTTAATGCTCCGCCGCCGCCGGCAGAAACAACATAATTTACTCCATTCACTTTACCTCTATTATACCCGTGGATATGTCCCGAAAAACTGAAATCAACATTATATTTTTCGAATAACGGGACTAAATATTTTTCACAATCGGGATAAATATCTTGTCTATCCAAGACATAAACTGGTACATGACTTATAACAAAAAGCCAGTCAGCTTCTTGTGCCTCTTTTGATGATAATTGTTTTTCAAGCCAATTATACTGAACACTGCCTGGTTTAAAATCCGTGAAATAGGTTTTCTCCGGATATGCTGCGAGAGGGTTATCCAGGAAAACAAAAAAACAATTTGAGTATTTGAATGAATAAAAACTTTCATGATCCGTTGCCGGTGTGGAAAAATTTAAACGATAATTTAGCGAGTTTAGATCGTGATTTCCGATTGCACAATAAATCGGTTTACTACCGATTATTTCTTTAAGTGGAGTAAAAAATTCAGTATCCCAATCATTTCTAGGTCCTCTTTGAACAACATCACCACAATTTATTATAAAATCAAAGTTGTAATTTTTAAAGCGCTCCGTAATTTCAGTATGACGCAAAAAATTCAGCTGGTTATCGCCATATAAAATAAAATTGAATTTGTTAGTATCAATACCTGGTGTTGCAAATGAGTGCCATCCACTTGAAATATTACCAGATTTTACTTTATAAAAATATTTAATTGATGGTGTTAATTTTTTAAGTTTTATTTCATGCAGTACTGTTGAATCGTTGTTGCTAACTTTTACTACATTGCTTTCATCAGAATAATATTCAACTATCGAATTGGATCTTTTGCTAGTGCGCCACATTATAGTTACGCTATCGCCTAATAAATTCTGTAAATAAGGTCCGCGTTCTATTGCAAAAATTTCTTTCTGCGGCCTTATTTGATACTGTGAGTATATTGTTACGTCGTCAAAGAAAGATCCCAAATTGGCTATTGAAACAAATCCAAATTTTCCGGATGCAGTATCATCATTGATTGCCGAAAACGTTTTAGAATCATCCAGGTATACATGTATTGAGTCGGAATTAACAAATAGAGTGACTGAAAATTTGCAATTATGCCATTCTTGATTTCTAATTTCACTGATAAGGATCGTTACCCCGTTTACTTTTTTATCATATCTTATTGTTTGGTCTTGGCTTGATAGAATAAACCGATGGTAATTTTTTTCATCATCATACTTAAATATTACCCCTATATAATCGTCATCAGTACATACCACATTCGCTCTAAGAACATAATTATTAAAACTATTTTTATTGTAAAGAGCCATACTTCCCAATAAATTACCCCGACTTTCTACATCAGTATCCTGAATTAAATATCCTTTTTCCAAATACCAGTTTGATTTAATATTATCTGTTTCGTCAACTATTATCCAGTCTTCAACTTTGTTTTGATCAAACTTCTCTTGAAAAATTATGTTGTTGTTTAAGGAATCGGAACTTGTAATTAGCCGGGATTTACTAAAAGAAATAGATGTTAAAATAGAAACTACTGTGATAGTAACTGTAATAAAAATATTCTGCATTTTTCACTACACTCTTAACGGATTCATTAAGAAATGCAAATTACATTCCACATAAGTTCTTATAAAAGTATTATAAATTACTTTATTTTCAGTGGTTTTCAGGAGGGATGTAATGTTATGTTAACACTAATTCCCACAGCATTGTGGGAATTGTGTGGGTTTACCAAATCCTTAATTTTTTCTCTTATCTACGAACTCAGTTAAATAGTCATGGTATTCTTTAGGTAAATTTTTGAATAAAGATTCGCCCTCTTTACCATTATCTTTGGAGGAAATATTATTTATATAACCTTCTATTTTTTGTTTTACAGTGGTAGATAAAACTTCATCTTTTGATCCTACTATCATTTCTACGGCTTTATCAATATCCCAATTAGATTTTTGTAATGCTTTCAGACATAGACCTTTTAAATGGTGAGAAAGTGTGTGAGAACCTTTTTTAAAACCTAGTTTTTCTTCACAAAGATTTATTTTGAAATTATTTTCCCTCAATACATTCAATTTTTTCAATTCAATTTCATTAAAGCTTTCGTTCAATATTCTGGATTGAACTTCTATTGTAATGGGTTTATTAAGTGCCGGAAAATATTTGGGGGAAACAATTTGATTTCCTTCAATACGTGCACTTTCACAAGCAATTTCAATTAACACTTTTAATTCGGCAATGTTGCCATCAGAAAAATTGTGACTACGTAATAAGTTCATTGTATCTTCTGTCAACTGAAGAGTAATATTATTTTTTGTACAGTATAGTTTTATAAAATGATCCACTAATAAAGGTATATCATTTCCTCTCTCCCTCAATGGCGGAATCTCAACTTTATTAAAGCTACCCCCGATTCTTCTGTATAGGTCCTTTCTAAACAAACCCTCCTTTACTTTTTGTTCTAAATTTAAGTGTGAAGCAAATAAAAATCTTACATCAACTTGTATACTCCTAGATTTACCGGCTGCCGGATGAAAGTCAAGGCCGTCAACAGCTCTCAAAATTTGTGCTTGAGTTTCCAATGGTAAAGCATCAACATCATCAATCAGCAAGGTTCCTCCATTACACTCTTCAATTATTCCTTTCTGCCCGTTCTTATCAATTCCGAATATGCCGTGCCCAACACCATAACCAAAAAGTTTACCTAAAATAATCATAGGATCGGCAGCAGAAAATTCAGAAGCAGTGAAAACCTGATATGATTTTTTTGATCGCGGACTTAAAGTATGAATAACATATCCCAATGCTGATTTACCAACACCGGATTCACCGTAAATCCATGTTGGTATGCTCATTTGGCTCATTGGAACAACAAATCTCAAAACTTTTAATATCTTGGGATCATTCCCGATTAACAAATTTCGTCTAACTTCTTTAAGAACCGGATATTCATCTTCATACATTTTTATTCTTTCTTCTAAAACTTTATCCGGTTCTTTTTCATACTCATGGCGCCAATATGTTGCAAGTTCTTTTTTTGCTTCGTTCAATTTTAAATTAACAACTTCAAGATCGGCTACATATTTGTTAATCTTTTTATCTTTTTCGTTCAGCTCATCTGCTAAATTAAGAACTCTTTTAGATAGTGTTTGTATTTCATCAATTCTCGATGGAATTTTTTCTACGCTGTAATCTTGCTTTCCAATTTTTGATAAGGCCAAATTAAGCTCTTTCATAGGTTTTGCAATCCACCTTGCAAGTAAGAAAGATAAAACTATAATCCCCAGTGACAAAAATATTGCAAGAAAAATTACACGGTTTTTTGAATCGTCTATTATCGCTTCTAATTCTTTAGATAATGTAGAAGATGTATCCATAAATTTTTTAAGTGAGGTACCTACAGATACAGCGCCAAATATTCCGTACTTTTTATAAGATCCGGTTGAATAATAGATCGGGGCATAAGCACGCGTTCTAACAATACCATCGGTCTCACCATAAATACCCATCGATTTCATAGTAGTAATAGCTGTCTCGCCACGTTGTACTCTCTTTATAATAGCACTCATAGGTTCATTTGTGTAAATATCCTTCAGGCGCCAATCCATCATCAGTAAATTAATCGGGATTGTACCGGCGCTATATTTCCATTTGGGAGTGTACTCCGAAAGAGGCTCAACTTGATTCCCTTCTTTATCTAAACCGCGGATATCCCATAATTTCTGATGGGCGATTATCCATCCTTCATCATCAACAATATAAGTATAGCTACCAGTCTTGTACTTTTTAACAAAGGCATCTTTATCAATTATTTGATAATCAACAAAATCTAAAAGATGAACATAATCTAACGCAATCATATAAATACCGGCAAAGTTGCCTGACGAATCAAATATTTTCTTACAAAATCGAACTATCCCCTCAAAAGCTTTTCCTTTCTCAAGTTGTTCCTGACGACTTATGTACCATCCGGTTAAGTGTGTCACATAAATACTATCGGCGCTATTTTGGGTATCGATAAAATATGTTTCTGAAAGATAGGTTGTATTACCTGGAAGACTTACATTTTTTAATTGGGGTTCTTTAATAATAGCACCCTCTACAATTTTTATCTTTTCATTTCCGTACTTATCTATTAAAGCAACCTCTTTGTATAACCGTTTCTTCGTTTTCAACGAATTCAGATATCTGAAATTATCCTCAGCAAATTTTTTATATGATTCAGAGTTCTTAGAAATATTGCTTAGATCTAATAAATCCGATTCGCAACTATAAAGAAAGTCTGATGCTCGTTTTGCCAAATTTTGTGCATATGATTTGTAAAGCTGAGTTGTTTGTTCCTTAAATGTGGTTTCAATTGTCTTGGTAGCTAACTGCCTTGTATAATTAAGACTATAAATGGATTGGCTTATTAGAATGATTATCGGTATTAATGAGAATAGAGCAAATACAATTAGAAGAACTAAAAAAATATTGATTTTGAATTTAAATTTTACCGGCATATTTAGTTGCCCAATGCATTTCTGTTTAGAAATCTACAAATATATTTCTATTGCCTCAAGAAAACTTGAAATCAAACTGTTATAATTCTTTTAACAGCTATAAAATGTTCAAACTATTGTAATCGATACATTAAATAGTAATAGTATGTAATTAAAGATAAGAAGTATATTCTGGGGAACTGGTTTTTATAAAATTTAGGTTGACTAATGATTTTAATTCGATAATTCTACACCTAGAAGTAAATTCCCACCTTCAAATAAGTAATCCTTATATACTAAATCGTTATGGAAATAACTTCCCTTGATATACAATTCTATCGTATCTGATAAATCATATCCAATTTTTAAACTAATTTGATTTTCCAGATTGAAGGGTGAATAAAGAATTGAGATTCGTTCATCAACTTCTTTTCTTTTTATGTCTCTTAAACAATAATCGACCAGTAAAAATATTGAAAAACCGTTAGCCATAAGTTTACCGGCTACCATTCTAATAGAGTGCTCGAAAGAAGGATATTCTGTTCTGTTTGAAATATGCTGAAGTAATCTATATTGGCCGTTAATTACAAAGTCCTTTAAATAATAGAGTTCAACCTCCGGGCCTACTCTATAGCCGGTAATCTTCTCTTTGGTTTTAATAAAGTTGTTCGTAATCTCTCCCTCAATAGTAAATCTCTCAACATAAAATCCATAACCGAATCTTAGATAAGATCCCAAAAAGGAATTTGCCTTCCCCTCAAAATAAATAATATCATGGTTCTGATCTGTTCCGGAATCAATGGTTTGATAAGCGTAACCGAGAAGAAATGCAATGGGAATATTTTCAATCCAATAAAATACGGTATTACCTTGCAATGAAAAGATATCGTAACTCAAATCGAAGTCTTTGCCGGAGATTTTATTAAACTGTCTTTTAATATTCAAACCCCAATCAAAATTCTTTTCACGGCGTTGTAAATCCCCGTTTGCTCTAAAGGTTAACGTTGAGAGCTCGTTTTTAAGCGTGTAAAATTCCGGTCTCAGTTTTAGGTCTGCAAATAATTCAGTGTTCTCCATTTTATATTTGTAACCAAACTTACCTTCAAGAGCAAAAAGTAAATCGTTTTTGTTTGTAAGAATATCGCCGGCAGATTTATAAAACCCGGTTTCAATATTCCCTTGTAAATTAATTTGGGCTGTTACAACAGAGAATGTAATAGTAGTGAGTAAAATAGCGGTATGTGATAATTTTAACACAAGGCGGTTCACTTAAAAGCGCTGATTTTATTTTTTAATACCAAACGGTAATCAGAAAGACGTTTCTCTACTTCACCAAGCAATTCCGAATATTCCTGGAGCGAAAGATTTTCATTTTTAGAATTAAATATAAAACTCTCTTTGTTTTTTATATCCGTTTCCATTTTATAATCAAGCTGATCGAGCAGATACAAGTAAGTGTTTATCTGGAAAACCTCCTGGCCATCACCAATACCATTTGTATAACCGGGTGTAGTTGTTTCCCGTGAACCGGTTTTACTGCTCAGTGCAAGTGCAGAGCGACCAAAGGCAGAACTAAATTCAACATCCTCCAGGAATTTTTTTGTTTTTTTCTGAAGCTGAACTATTTGCTTAACCTCGTTATTTAGATTCCTAACCTGGTGAAGTTTAGATTCTGTTTCCTTTAATGCTTCATCTAAGTATTCACGGAAAATCTTTTTCTCTTCGTTCGACCCGGCACTCGACGGATTTAATGAAACAATTTTTTCGGGGTTGTAGGATAATAAATTTATTTTCGGAGTAATTAATATTTTCTTTTCGGTTATAAGCAATATTTCTTTCTCTATTTCATCTTTATTACCGGAGTAACTTTCAGAATTCTTTAATTCTGCCAGCGAGTCTAGAATAACTGAATATTTCTTTTCCAAGTTACCTTTTATCTTTTCGATCTCACTTTCAAGTGATGCAACCTTCTTTTGCTGATCGTCTATTTTATTTGATAAACCGACCGAAGCAGCCATCAATTTCTTGATAGTATTTTGATCAGCATTCTTTCTTTTCTTTTGAGCATCAATTTCTTTTGTGCGTTCGGTATAGATAGTCTGCAATGAATCGAGCTTTCCGCTTTCCAATACTAACCGGGAATTTAAATCTCTAAGTTTTAATTCCAATGATGAAACTGACTGGCCGTAATATAATCCAAACCCGTTGACAAGAAAGAAGAATAAAATAAATTTTAGATACCTATTACATAAGAAGATTATGAAGCTGGGTAAATTATTTTTTAAAGTAATGTTAGTTTTCATTTTAAACTCTTTACAACAAATTAAATTTTTCGAGCTTATAGTAAAGTACGCTGGTATTAATACCTAGAATTTTTGCAGCTTTATTTTTAACACCCCCGGCTTTTCTCATCGCTTCTATAATTAAATTTTTCTCGAAGGAATAAACAGCTTCTTCAAGCGGCAGATTCCCGTAGCCGTTAAAAACATTTATCGATCTCCCGATATGCTGTGCTATTAGTGCCGCATCAATTTCTTTACTTGTCGATATAACCGATAATCTTTCTATTAGGTTTTCCACCTCACGAATATTACCCGGCCATGGATAATCGATCAAAAGTTTTAATCCTTCCTTGTTGATTGTTTTTAATTCTGTATGATTCTTCTCGGATGTCTTTTTAAGAAAATGATCGACTAAATCAACAATGTCTTCTTTCCTTTCCCGTAAGGAAGGGATATTTATCGGTATTACACTTAAGCGGTAATAAAGATCCTCTCTAAATTTCCCTTCTATAATTAATTTTTGAAGATCTTTATTAGTAGCGCATATAACCCTAACATCCGTCTTTATAGTTTCTTCTCCGCCGACACGTTCAAACTCTCCTTCCTGGAGAACTCTCAATAACTTAACTTGCATCGCCGGTGAAACGTCCCCGATCTCATCAAGGAATAGTGTTCCCTTGTCTGCAAGTTCAAATCTTCCCTTCTTGTTTTTGATTGCACCGGTGAAGGCGCCTTTTTCATGACCGAATAATTCGCTCTCTAAAAGATTTTCGTTAAGAGCGCCGCAATTAATTTTTATAAATGAATTAGCAGAGCGATTGCTTTTTCTATGGATTGCTCGCGCTACAAGTTCTTTGCCGGTTCCGCTTTCCCCCTGAATTAAAACAACACTGCCTTTATCGGCAACTTGTTCAATGATTGAAAAGATTTTTTTTATCGGCGAGGATTTACCGACGATATCATCATAACCGGTATATAATTCCTCATTCAATAAGCGGTTGTGTTCCAGCAAATCTTCAATTTTCTGTTCGTTGTTAATTTTTTCAAAAACTTTTTTTACCCTAAGACGAAGTTCATCAGGGGAGAATGGCTTTGTTAGAAAATCGAATGCGCCAAGCTGCATTGCCTTAACCGCTGTTTCAACTGTTCCATATGCGGAAATCATTATTACTTCTGTTTTCGGGTTAATCCTTTTTAACTCTGCAAGTACGGTAATACCGTCCATCGGTTCCATTTTTAGGTCAACAATTGCAGCCGGTGCCGGATTCAACAAAAAATTCTTAAGTGCTTCGGGTCCATTTTCAAAAGCAGAAACAATATAGTTTTCTCGCTTTAAACTCTCTGTTAATCCGATCCGCATTGTTTCATTATCTTCTACTATCAGTATCTTCTCAGGTTTCATTTTCATCAGCCCCGCTTATTATAACTGCTGTTCCTTTACCGATGTTATTTTGTACTGCTATCTGCGCCCTATTTTCGGTACATAATTTTTTGCAAATCGCCAGCCCAAGCCCGGTTCCGTTCTTCTTAGTTGTAAAGAACGGATCGAATATTGAAGTTAAATTCTCATCCGGTATTCCGGAACCGTCGTCGGAAATAATTATCCGCCAACTTCCTTTTTCTGCTTTTGCAGAGATCGAGATATTACCATTATCATTAACAGCATCAATCGAGTTGGCAAGTATGTTAGTCAAAATTTGTTTTAGATGGCCACGGTCAAAAAAGATGTTCCCTTTTTTAATATCCTTATCAACCCTATATTTTTTTGATTTTAGACGATCGCTCAAGTTATCAAGTGTTTCCTTAACCAAATCATCTAAATTGCACAACTGCGGTGATGCCGGTTCAGGTTTGCTAAATTCTAAAAATGAAGTGATTAACCGCTTTAACCCGTTTACCTCGCTGATAATTTTTTCTATATAACCGGCATTCAATTGGTTCTTAACAATATCCTCTTTTGTTAATCCGGCCAATAGTTCAATTCCGCCAAGAGGATTTCTAATTTCATGTGCAATTTGAGCCAGAATTTTTTCCCTCTCTTTTTGGTTTGCTGCCAGATCAATTTTCATTTTCTCCATTACATTGCCGAGTAGATTAAACTCTCCTTTTATACCCGGCGGAAGTTTAACACTAAAATTACCTTTACCTATCTGCGAACTGTACTTTGATAAAACTTCAACCGGTTTGGAAATCGATTTAGCAATAAACCAGCTTAATATAAAAGCGAAAACAATTCCGGCTAACCCAATATAAAAGAACTTAACCGAGAGCTGGTCGATCTCTTCCAGTTTGGATGCACTTACTTTTATTCCCAGCCAAAAATTTTCACTCAATCTATTAAAGCCCCAGAGATACCATCTTCCGTCATCACCTTTAAATGGTAATGATGTTATAGAGCTTTCAACCGGCAATTCTAAAATCTCTTTTTCACTAATCTGTAATCTAGGTTCTTTAGTACCGGTGCTAAATTGCTTGCTGGAATGAATTAGTATGTTAAAATCTTTTTCAAAAATAAAAATATCGGAATTAGGTTCAATCTCAATATAACCGGTAAAGAAATCATCGAAATATTTTTTAACCGTTACTGTCGGGGGTCCAATCTCTAATAATCCAAGGTAATTTTTATTAACCTGGTTTGCCATCAAGCCGGAAACAGTGTTTACCTTTTCCGTTAGATTTGTTAAGTATAAATCTTTTACAAAAACATATCCCGTCCACGACATCAAGACAACCAGGATTATAGTTACAGCACAAAATGTAATTATAACCCGTAGTTTGTAATACGAGCGGTTGAAAAAGTTTTTAACTCTTTCCATAATTTGTCGTTCTTTATCCGCTTTAAAATATATCACATAACCACGAGTTACAAATCAAATGTAAAATCCGTGCTCTATTCGCGGATTCCTTCCACCCTAGCCCGTTTCGACTGCTAAAATAAGTTGAAACGAGGCGAGCCCGCTATGCCTCGACCGTATCGATCGAGGCGATAAGAACAGAAATTACACTTATCTTCTCTTGTCCGTTTCAAGACGGATTAAAATTTATCTTTTATTATTTAAACAAATTTAGAACAGATTTATAAACATCACCGACAATCAGAGGAGAACCTTCCTTTTCTATCTTTAAATTATCAACATACACATCGGCAAAAACAATTCCGCCAACCATAATTTCCAAAATTATTTTTTTGCCAGCCGGTACATAAAGATATCCTTCCGATTGATAAAGCTTCCATTCGGTTGTGTTCACCTCAACATTCAATTGATCTTTTTCATCATAATAAGCATCTGATCTGAGAATCAAATGTGCTTGTTGAGAGGGCTGCCCCATCTTAGCCAGGAAACTGAATTTATATTTACCTTCGCCGGGTGAATCAAACTCTATTGATGCTGCCGGTTGAATACATCCTCCACCAAGATGAATAGAAAATTTTCCGCTATCGGCCATAGATTCGTTAGCAAAAGTATCTTTTGTTAATCCATGCCAGCCGGTTGTATCTTCAAAACTTTCGAACGAATTAAAATAAAACGCCCTACTTGATTTATCATTTTCTGTTACATTTGTGCTCGAATCACTGCAAGCAGAAAATATAAATACAGAAATAACCATTCCGATTAGTTTGTATTTCATTTTACCCCCTATTGGTTAGAAATGTGCTTCAAAACTAAGCCACCACTGTGAAATACGGAAAAGATTTTCTAATTCCGGATCTACAAGCAAGTTAATTCTAAACTCTGAATTTATATCGGCATTAAATTTTACAAAGAGATCTGTCTTGTTCTCTGTATATTTTTCATCTGCCGGTGAATATCTCTCGGCAAAATTAGTCTCCTGGTTAATTACGCCGTTCTCATTTCTTTTTCTTATAGTGAAATATGCTACAGTTTCTTCCTCAATGTTCCAATTCTTCAGCATTCTATTTATTCCAAGCGTAATTCCAAAATACTGGTTGATAGTGAAATCTATAATTACCGGTATTTGTATTGTCCAATAATCCGAAGTATAATCCCACTCCAATCTTTTTACTTCATCAAGAATGATTAAGCTGTTATACTCGTAATTATAATTACCGGTACTTTTGCTATGATACTCGGAATATTGGTAAGCAGTTACCGGTTCGGTTGTGTTGATCTCATATGATCTTTTATTGACGTAGAAACCGGCTGTTAATTTACTCCACGGCGTTAACTCCGTTACTAAATTTATCATTGCCTCATGATTATCTTCAATGCGGCTGCCATTACCATACCGAATATCTCTAACAGCAGATTTACCGTTGTAATCATAAATGTCTTCAATGTTATTATACATATTCGTCCAATGAGAAATATAATTTGATGTATCCATAATTACAGAAGAATTGGTTATATCCTGATCGCCATTTGTATAGCGGTAATAACCGTTAATTGTTTTTCCTTCGCCCGGTTTATAAATAAAGTTTAGTCCGAAATATTTATTAGTTCCATCATGTTTCCAGTTTTGACGGTTATCGGAATTTGAAAAACTACTGCTCCAATCATCGTACGATGTATCGTTATATTCATACTTATAATTATCAACCGAAATTAATTTTTGTTCGGCGAGACCGTTAAGAATTCCAAGTTTAATTCCGGCTTTGAATTTTTCGGTAACGTTATACATAACTCCAACGCTAAAATCTGTATGGCTGTAGTCTTGTTCCTTATCGCGCTGATTTCTGTTTTCCCAAATATTGTTATCAATGTTACCGTATTCATCGTTATTAGCATTTAGATAGCCGCCTTCCCTATTGTGAGAGACGCTGTTGATATACAAACCGATACTTAACTTCTCATCAAAGCTGTAACCGGAAAAAAACGAAAGCAAGTGAGCTTCGGTAGTCATTTCGTCTTTACCTGAATAGCGATCCACAATAGGAACATCCGCTAATCCTTCCGCTCTGTTGCCAAATGAATCGTACAAATAAGATGTATTGTAAATCCAGTAAGGCGATGTATAAAATCCTTCTTCTCTACGGAGTAACTGATAAGTTGCACCTACATAAAAGTTTTCAACAATATCTTTGATCGGGTTGATCAAAACGCCAAAGGAAAACGTGGGCTCCGGCTCATCACGTGTTATTGTAATCCATCGGCGGTCAAACGTAGGTCTCCAAATATAATCTGCGTAATACGGCATAACATAACCATTAACGACTTCTTCCTCGGTTCTATCACCCCTAAAATCAAGATAGAATATTGTACTGTTCTCTTTAAAGTTTGGAATTAGTGCCGGGTTTAAGTAAACATTCAGGAACGGATCATCGATCATTCCTACAGAAACATTTTTAAAATTCTTCATCCCGAAAGTATTTAAGTAATGACTGTTGAAATAAAGGTCGGATTGTTCAAAGCTCTGCTCGGTAGTTCTCTCGTTATAATATTGAGCTATAACAAACGAATGAATTACAAAGAACAGAAATATTAATTTTTTCATATGCCCTCTATTTAAGATGGATTAATGATTTTTCCGGCAAATAGAATTGTGTTTGTATTTTTTTCGTAAATGAAAAACAAGAAAGGTTTATCAACACGGAATTCGGTATCATCACCAATTGACGTTCGTGAAAATCCTATCGATGTAACCGCTGCGGCTTCTGTACCTTCTTCGTTAACTTCGACAAATGTTTTATGTTTTACTTCGCTGATATAAATCTGGTCTGCTGTTGTAATCTTTGAGAAATCAGCATTTCCGGGATCGAATGCATCGGTCATACCTAATGCAATCAAATAATCATTCAATTTAGATTCATACTCAAGCTTAAATCTTGGAAACATAAGTGTCAGTTCTTGTTCGGTAAAATTCGATTTCATCTGAGCAAATTTATCTGCATCAAAATTTTGTATTAGATTATCAATGTTGGTCCCCTGATTGGGAAGAACAACAATCATTTCGTAAGCATCGTTTCCATATGGTAGTTCAATTGATTTGAACTCTGCATTACTATAAAAACTGAATTTATTTTTTTGTACCATCATTTTTATAGGAACGGTACCGCCGCCAATTATATTAAACTGATCATCGCGTGTGAGATTCTTATCAAATTGATACTGCCATGTGCCCTTGAAATAAATTGCATTTATCAAATACATCACTACATCGCGGTCTATATATTCGATTATCTTCTCAATCTTGTCGTTTGTCGCATCTTTAACCCAGTTATTAATAAAATTGACCGTGGCCGGATCAGAAAAATCAGCATCTGTAACTTCCGCATCAAAAAATTCTCTGTTCACATTAAGGAAATTGCTTTCTACCTGGAAGCCGGTCCGGTACCAAATTGAATTGGCTGATGTAAACACAACTTTATTGTCAATGCCGGTTAACAAATTGTTCAAGCTTTTGTAAGAGCCGTTAATATCATCCCGGTTCATGTTAATTAATCCAAGAACGTCTCTCATTTGTTCATAAGTCAGGTTCTCAGCCCCGTTCAGTGCCATACCGAAAGCAGTTGAAATACTCAGTGGAGAAATGATAATATTTTGATCAGTTTCTGTTTTTGATATTTCTTTAAAAAGATTTAATCCAAAATTTGATGAGGACGTAACAATTTGCTCTTCGGTTTTTGATAATGCTCTTACATGATTCTCTTGCAGATTACTTGCACCGGTCTCACAGCTAATAAGGTATAATGATATGAAAACAATTAGAGATATGATTACGATATTAATTAACTTTTCTTTTTTCATATTCCCCTCTTATACGTATTGTTTGTCTGTCTAAAGACAATAATTGTACCGAAGAAAAGATTCCGTTTTTCGTAGAGAATTGATGGTTATTTATGATAAACTAAGAAGGGCGTTATCAGATTTTTAAACTACTATCAGTTTTCTGAGGGTATTTTTTGCAGCTATTTAATAAGCAGCATCTTTTTTGTCTCCTGAAACTCCGTTTGCGAGTCTGCGGAGGAGCTAATGCTTAACGTGTAAAAATATACGCCACTTGGTAGAGACGTTGCACCCGTCAAGCCTCCGCCTTGTCGAGGCTGATGCAACTTCTCTACATTAAATTGCACCGAATAATTTCCCGGGGTTTTATATTCATTAACAAGTACTGCAACTTCTCTACCAAGAATATCATAAACCTTTAACGAAACAAATCCGGTTGTTGATAATTGATAATTAATAATTGTTGTTGGATTAAATGGATTGGGGTAGTTTTGGTTAAGCTTATAACTTGTTTCTTCACCATCAAAGTAAGCAACGCTGTTACTTGAACTTAAATCGTAGTAAGACTTTCTTCTCAGCAATTCACCATTTGCACCTACTGTAAATATATCGCCGAATTTATTTACTTCGATTTTTCTTAAAGGACCTTTTAGCGGTAAATTCAAGCTTACTTCATTCCATGTTTTTCCTTTGTCCCTTGATGAAACAAAATATGAACTATGAGGAGAATAAATTGAATTATCGGTAATTTGAATTAGAATTCTCGTAGAGTCAATAAAATCATAGCTTGCTATTAGTCGATTTGGCTGGTTACCATATATTCCTTCCCAAGAATTACCAGCATCTGTAGTTCGTAAGATATTAGTATCATTGAGGATATAACCTATAGACCCGCTAACAAATTCAATTTGTTTATAGATATCACTTAACTCAACCACTCTCCAAAGATTGCCTTTATTATAGCAAAAAAATAGTATCCCTCGTGTAATACCCAACTCATTAAAAACCCCGGTACCAATAATTAAATTTTTGTTTACGAATTTGATAGAACTCAAGTTTACTCTATAATCGATCGGTATCGTTTCCCATGTAGCACCACCATCATTGCTAATGACGAGCTTTGGTAAACCATTTATATTTACGGTAGCAGCAATTAATTTGTTGCTAAAAACAGCAAGGTTCTTAATTGATTGATTATATGGAAACCACCATCCTCTCCAAGAATTTCCGAAATCATCTGAAATGAAAACATCTTCGCCTCCACTCCTCATAATTATCATTCCATCAATTATATCTATCGACTTAGTCCCGTAGTCAATGTAATCCGAGAAATATTTCATTTCCCAATCTCTGCCACCATTTTTACTCAATAAATATTTTTTACTTTCCGAATATGCAATCGATAATTGTTCGTTGACAGTACCGTGTATATCCATTTTTATATCGGTTACCTTAAGATCAAAACCACTATTTATTTTATTATAACTTGCACCGTTATCTGCTGATTTATAAAATCCCCGTGATGTAGAAACAAGAATTGTTTTAAATTTCGGTATGTAGGCAGCAGAATAAAAAGTACTTAAATCTTCGTGTCCGAAAGGATAATAATTTATTTCCCAGTTTGCCGCAGTATCATCACTTGAAAATAAAATTGCAACACTCTCTCTGTTGCCGTAAATAAACCAATTGCCTATGTCTACATTAACAATATATGTTAAATTAACATTATCATATTTCTGCCATTCCCATGTTAAACCAAAATCATTTGATCTTAATATTAATCCGGATTTTCTATTCTCCCCAGTATAATAGATCTCACCAACGGCTATTCCAATTCCGCTTTTATTAAATTTTATATCATAAAAACTTAGCTGTTCACTCTCATTATAGCCTAATCCAGGAATTTTTATTTTCGTCCAATAATGTCCCCCATTGGTGGAATACAGAATTGAACCTTCGCCATATTGATGATAAGAAGAAACAATCCACATTTTATTTTCACCGAGAGCAAATATTCGTTCGGGATTGTACAAAAATTTCAAATCTGGTGATGGGAAATTATTCCAAGTATTGCCACCATCGTACGTTTTTTCACACCTTCCAGTTGATAACACTATCCCCACTTTATTATTAATATAAATTCCAATAGAACCGTAAAGAGAATAAGGAGATATCCAGTATCTTCCGCCATTTGTGGTGTAGTAGCTCCCATTATCATATAATATTCCGTTTAAACTATCTCTAAAAAATACTTTCTGAAACCCACCTCTAAATGAATTATTATCCGATATGTTAGAATACGTTCCATATAAAAAACTCTCTCCCAAATCATCAGTTCTTAAGAAAGTCTTCATCTCCCCCCCAAAAATTGCGCTATTCCCTACTGTAATTGCAGTTGTTAAATTATTGTTTGTCGGATAATAATTTATCCATTCCCAATCACTTTGTGCATAATTCACAAAGTAATTGAAAACTATAATTGCTGCTGTCAAAAATTTGTTTTTCATTACCACGATTCCATTAAAACGTCATGATGTAATAATAGATTAGGATAAAGTTTATAAGTTTGAACAACGTCCTGGTATCCTTTTCGTTTGAATAAAAGGTTTACTGTACTTGTTACAAATCTCGTATTCTGCATCTCCTCTCTGTCATAATAGTTTTCTACAAAAGTTTTTGCAATAAATGTGTCTTCATAATTAAAAACAAAAACCCCTTCATCGTTAGTTACTTGATAAGGATACTTTGTATTTCTTATTAAAAGAAATTCTTTGGAATCATTATATTCTATTCCGTTTTCATCCTTTGCATATAGCGAATATTTGTATATCCCGTGAACTAAATTCAAACTATCTAATATTTTTCCGATCGCTACTTGGTATAATCCATGCGGTAAATCAGTTTGATAGACATATAGTTCCTCAGAATTCCTAGCATCTTGAAATGATAATTTAATGCTACTTTCCATTGGCAAGGAGAACTTGATAAAACTATCGCTGGTAAACGGGTTTGGATAATTTTGATATAATTTAAAATCAAAAGACGAAGGTTGTAATAAGGCAACAGATTCTTTGAAAAGTGCGTTTAAGGATCCGGCGTTATAATTAAACAAATAATAAACCTCTACACTGTCTAAAATCTCACCGTAATAATTTCTAACAATTCCTTTAACTCCAAAAATTTCCTTTTCTTCTTCATATACCGAGTTGTATTCACAAGAATAAAAGGAAAAAATGAGAAGCAGTCCATGTAAAAAAAATTTGAAATTTCCCTTCATGTTGCTCATTTTTTTAGTTGTCAGGACTTAATACAAACTAAATAATAAGACTAATAATTACAATGTAATATTTCAGGTATCATATTATAAACAGTATAATCTTATGATATAATAACATTGCCAATATATCATACATTCTCAAACAAAAATTCTTATTTTTCGAGCAACATTAAGGATTACTATTCATGAAATTTCATCTCGTTTCCGGCGCGTGCGGTTTTGTAGGACGCAATACGGCAAAACAACTTCTGAAACGCACAAACGATAATGTGTTAATGATTGATGATCTCTCCGTAGGCACGCATCCATCAACATGGCTGACTGAATTTACCTCAAAAAAACTTAAAGACATTGAAATAATCGGAAAGGAAGAAAGATTATTTTACTGGAAAATGGATTTCAGAAAATTTTTGCAGAAACTCCAAGATAATCCTAATTGGTTAACTAACGATTATGGTTTAAAAGTTGAGCTCGGCGATGCGTTTCACTTTGCTGCAATTGTTGGCGGACGAGCAAAAATTGAAGGCGACCCGATGGCTGTTGCACTTGATCTTTCCATTGATGCAGAATTTTTTAACTGGATTGCAAAAGCAAAACCGGAACGCGTTCTTTATCCAAGTTCTTCTGCCGCTTATCCAATCCACATGCAGACAGAAAATGAGGCGGTCGCACTCAAAGAGAGTGATATTAATATAGATGGAAATATTTTAGGAATGCCCGATTTAACTTACGGCTGGACAAAAATGACTGGAGAATTTTTAGCCAAGATTGCTGCCCGCAATTACGGAATATCAATTGTGTGCATAAGACCATTTTCCGGTTACGGTGAAGATCAAGATTTAACTTACCCGGTCCCGGCAATTGCACGGCGCGCGGCAAAAAAAGAAAATCCGTTTGAAGTTTGGGGTTCCGGCAAACAAGGACGCGACTTTGTTCACATCGATGATGTAATGGGTTGTATGTTCGTTGCAATGGATAAGATTCATGACGGTACCGCTATTAATATTGGTTCTGGAAAGTTAACTTCATTTATCGATCTTATAAAAGTATTCAGCAAATTTGCCGGTTACAACCCGACAATAAAACCATTGTTAGATAAACCGGTAGGTGTTCATTCACGCTATTGTGATATGAGTTTTGTTAAAGAGCGGCTTGGGTGGGAACCAAAAATTTCTTTGGAAGAAGGGATGAAGCGCGTATATGATGTTGCAGTTGAAAATCTAAAACGGGAAAAGTGAAACACGAATAATTAACCACCCCCATTTCCCCCTCCGTCACTCTGAGTTTGTCGAAGAGACGGAGGGGGAACTAAAAGGGGAGGTCTCTTAAAAAGATTGACTCCTTTAAATATAGATATGAAAAAAATTGTAATCTTCGGTCCGGGTCCGCAGTTCAAAGGCGGTATTGCTAATTACACTACTTCGCTTGCAAAAACATTGGACAAACTCGGCGCAGAAGTTCATATTGTATCATGGATTCAACAATATCCTTCTATCATACCGCGTGATTTTATTGACCGGTCAAGTAAAGCTAATCCGTTTGAGGAGACAAACATAAAAGTTAAATACATAACCAATTATAACAACCCTTTCTCCTGGGAAAAAACAGTTCTACTTATAAATAAAATTAACCCCGACGTTGTTGTTTTCCAGTGGGCTATTGCAATACAAGGATTACCAATGGGTTTTATTGCAATGGGGTTAAGACGGAACAATAACTGCGAAATTATTTTTGACCTTCATGTTGTTGCTCAAAAAGAAGGAAGCTTGATTGATAAAATAATGCTTGGATATGCACTTTCTAAACCGCATACTTTTATTGTTCATTCGTTAAAGACTTTTGAGGAATTAAAAAAAGTTTTTCCACGTAAATCATTTACTCTTATCAACCACGAACAAAGAACCAAGAACGAAACAACACAATCAGTAATTAAACTCTACCACCCCGTTTACGATATGTTTACCCCCGATCCCAACTTTGATAAGGAAAAAACAAAAAAAGAATTGGGACTTAGGAAACACGTATTTCTCTTTTTCGGTTTTATCAGAAAGTACAAAGGTCTGCATAATGTAATCCGCTCCTTCGCTAAATTGGCAAAAGAAAGAGACGATGTTTCTCTGCTGATTGTTGGCGAATCTTTTTGGAATACACTCGATACAAAAAAAATATCAACAAAAATCAAACAGAACATTTTCGGATTGGTTAAAAAATTTCTTGTTAAATCAAGCGATGATGAAAGCAGCTACCGCCCGCTCGATTTAATCGATGTGCTGGGTATAAAAGATCAGGTAGTGGTCGTTAACCGCTATGTGGGGAATGAAGAGGTACACAAATATTTTCAAGTGGCAGACTGTAATGTTTTATTTTATCTTGTTGCAACGCCATCCGGAGTGGAATCGATAGCTTATAATTTTAAGCTTCCGACTATTGCAACACAAGTCGGGCACTTCCCTGAAACAATAAAACACGGTTACAATGGTTATCTTGCAGAACCGGAAAATATAGATTCCATGTACAATGTAATGAAAGAGTTTTTGAGTAATCCCATTCCGCGTGAACGTGTAGAAGAGCAAGCAAAAAATATGAGCTGGGAAAATTATGCGAGTGTTATTTTAAATTATTAACTCTGCGTGCTTAGCGTTTTCTTTGCGATCTCCGCGTGCAAATCTTTTAAAACCAATCACGCAAAGACTGCAAGGAAATTTCGCAAGGCACGCAAAGGAAAAACGGAGATTAAATGTCAAAGCAGAAAAAGGTTTCATCGCAGCAGACACAAAAAAAGGAAGTTGGTTTTTCATTCGAAAAAATAATTCCCGAAAAATTTCAAACTCCGGCATTATTAATCTTGCTGCTACTTTTAATCATAATCTTTTTTGAGCCAATCTTCTTTGGCGGCAAAACCGTTGCTTCCGGCGATTTGGTACAAGTAAAAAGCTTGCGCGAGTATGCTACAAAAGATCGCGACACATATTCTCTTTGGAATCCATACATCTTCTGCGGTATGCCGGCTGTTGTTACTTCAGCTTCTCCGCGCTGGTTTGATCTAACTTCAGCACTTTATTCAATCACAACACTTGCCTTGCTGCAAATTGCCGATGATTACAGTGTAACGTACGTATTGAGTTTTATTATTCTCGCGTTTTCGACTTTCTTTTTGATGAGACAATTCGGTTTGAGCCGCAGCGTAAGTTTTATAACTGCCGCAGCTATAACTTTCAGCACCGGGATAAGCGTTCTGTTCTTTATCGGGCACATAACCAAACTTAAAAGTCTCGCAGTCTTTCCTTTTATTCTAATGATGCTTTTCCGTTTCCAGAAAGAAATAAAAATTCTTGATGTTCTGCTTTTCGTTCTCGGAATACATCTCCTAGCTCTCGGCGCCCATGTGCAGATTGTATTTTACTTCCTACTAACAGTTATGATCTACTTTATTTATTACCTCACAAGATCCTTCATTAAAAAAGATAAACCTTTACAAAAGCAGTTGATAAAATCTTTAGTGATTTCTGTTATCGCCGGCGTAATTGCACTGATGATGTCATACGATACATACTCTCAACTTTACGAGTACAAACCATATTCAACAAGGGGGACAAAAAGTGTAACAGAAATAGAAAATCCTGGTAAACCATCGCAATCAAATTCATATGAATACAATACGAGCTGGTCATTCTCTCCGGGAGAAGTTTTAACTTTCATAGTTCCGTCGTATTACGGATTTGGAAAATCAACTTATAACGGACCGCTCACAAATAACCGGGATTACGAGGTGAATACCTATTTCGGGCAGATGCCTTTTGTTGATACCGCTATGTATATGGGAGTAATAGTGTTTGCACTTGGGCTGTTCACACTTTTTGTAAAATGGAAAGAACCGCTCGTTCAATTCTTCGGGATTATAATTGTTTTATTTATCCTGATATCATTCGGAAAAAACTTTCCGGTGATTTATAATTTGATGTACTACTATTTTCCGTTGTTCGATAACTTCCGTGTTCCATCAATGATACTTCATGTTGTACAAATTATTTTTCCGCTGCTTGCTGGATTAGGTGTGATGAAAATTATATCACTTAGAAATGAAAAAAATCCAGGAATAGAAAAAGGGTTGAAAAATACCGCTATTGTTTTCTCTGTGCTATTTATTTTCTCTTTATTGCTAAGTTCAAGCATTAACTCATGGTTTGTCGGAAGAGTGAATAATTATGCATTGGGACTTGGGCAGACACAAGAAGCACAAATGTTTTCAGCTTTTTCTGAATATATGTCCGGGATGTTTACCGGTGACCTTCAAATTGCATTGGCTTTACTTGCACTCACCTTCGGAATCAGTTTTGCATTTGCGTCTTCAAAGATTAACAAAGAGTTGTTCATACTTCTCCTTTCGGTATTTGTTTTGTTTGATCTCTTCAGGATTAGTAATCGGGGTGCGGAGTATGCCGATGTTTCTACTATAAATGAAAGATTCAGAGAACCCGAATACATCTCGGTGATTAAGCAGCAGAATGAAAAAGAACCGTACCGGATTTTGAATCTAAAACAAGATGGTTCGATGGGAACTGTTTCTTCGCAAAATTCCAATTTCAATGTTTATTTCCTACAAGAAGATTTTTTCGGATATTCCGCGGCAAAACCGAGAAGTTACCAGGATATTATGGATGTTGTTGGACCGGTTAATGTTACACTTTGGAGAATGCTCGGTGTAAAATATGTTGTTACTGATCGTCAATTCAATCCCGATGGGTTTGTAAACATTTACCAGTCAGAAAAAACTTTTGTATATAGAAACGACCGTGCGCTGCCGCGTGTTTATTTTGTAGACAGTGTTGCACAAAAATCTTCTTCTGAAATTTTAAATGAAATCAAGAATGATTCGTTCGATCCGCAAAAATTAGCATTTGTTGATAAACTTGATTTTTCAGTCAATAGAATCGATTCAACAACATCCGCAGTAATTACAAATTACAAAGATGAGCTGGTAAGTATTGATGTAACCGCAAACGGAAACAACTTTTTATTCTTTGGTACCACATTTATGCCCGGCTGGAAAGCCTTAGTTGATGGAACGGAGACAAAAGTTTATAAAACAAATCATGGATTCCAGGGAATTGTAGTACCTCAAGGAAAGCATAAAGTAGAATTTATATACGAGCCAAGCGGTTTTTCTCTTGGGAAAAATCTTTCACTTGTTCTCAATATTTTATTGTTAGGAGGAATTATTGTTTTGATTTTTGTTAGCAAACAAAAAAACAAAACAGCAAAATGAAAGAAAAAGTTTTCGGCACACTAAAACATTCTGCTATTTACAGCATCGGTAATATTGCTCTCAAAGGAATGGGGATAATAACTTTACCCATTTATTTAAATTTTCTAACAAAAACCGAAGTGGGGATTTTTGGTTTACTTGACGTAACCATCAATATTATTGCGGAGATTTTAATCCTCGGGCAAGCAAATTCAATAATTCTTTTCAACAATAAAAAAGATTATGAAGAAAAAAGAGATTCCGTTTTCTTTACAATAACCTCCATAGTTCTGCTCGTTAATCTTATGTTCATCCTTGCAGCAGAATTATTTGGTTCATCCATTCTTTCAATTTCTAAATCCACACAAGATATTGCTGCTTATCTTCCGTTTATAATCTATATCAGTTTAATCAGGGTAATAAATAACCTATTCTTAAATAAATTGCGGGCGGACGAAAGGTCGGTATTTTATACCTCGGTTACACTTGTTAAAATTGTTTCGTTCATTGGTTTAATCTTTTACACGGTAGTTTATCTCAAGTTATCTGTCTATGGAATAATGTATTCCTATTTGATAAGTGAAATGATTGTCCTGATAGTTTTATTGCCTGGAATGATTATAAAAATGAAACCGGTTTTTGAAAAAGATGCATTAAAGGAAGCACTTAAATTCGGTACGCCTCTTATATTCAGTTCAATTGGAATCATGATCTTAAATCTTAGCGATAGATATTTAATAAATCTTTATTTGAATTTAGAAGAAGTTGGAACTTACGACATCGCATATCGCATTGCTGGAATCGTAAATATGTTTTTGATCCTTCCGTTTAATCAAGCAATGCTTCCTTCTGCATTCAAGGTTTATAATGATCCTAACAGCAACCGGTACTTAAGCAAATTAATGACTTATATGTGTTACGTTACCATTTGGGGTGGATTAGCAATTTCAATCTTCGGCGAAGAAATTATTCTAATACTTGGTAATGAAAATTATTCCGCTGCTGTTTCTTATATCCCATTTATTGTTCTTGCCTATATACTAAGTGCTATGAGAAATGTTGCTTCTAACGGAATGCTCTTTGCAGAAAAAACTCTATTGATTGCAGTGATAACAATCGGCTCCGGTATTTTGAATATTGCACTGAATATTATCTTTATACCGGTTTACGGAACTATTGCCGCAGCATATACAACTTTGATTTCTTTTATTGTTTTCTATTTTGTTACTTATCTAACTGCTAATAAGTTTTATAAGATTGGTTACGAAAATTTTAAGATAGCACAGTTAATAGTGTTTGGGGTGATCATTTTCTTTATTCAGGAGTATATTCACTTCGATAACTTTTTTGTAATGCTGCTAGTTAAATTTGTTTTTGTTCTTTCTTTTCCTTTTCTGCTTTTGTTAATCGGGTTTTATGAAAAGATAGAGCTGGAAACAATTAAAACAAGTCTGCGCTCTTTAAGAAGTCCGGGACAAATAATAAAAAACTTGCTGGATAAATGATGCCGAAAATCTCTGTTATAATATGCACATACAACCGGGAAAAATTTTTACCGAAAGCACTTGCTTCTCTCGTTAATCAAACGATCGCACCGCATGAATATGAAATTGTAATTGTAAACAATAATTCAACCGACAGCACAGAACAGATAGTCAAGGAATTTATTGCGAGCCACCCTGAATTAAATATTAAATATGTAGTTGAGACAAAAAAAGGTTTATCAGCGGCGCGCAACAAAGGAATTGCTGAATCATCTTCTAATCTTATTGCTTTTATTGACGACGACGCAGAAGTAGAAAGAAATTATTTGGAAACAGCAATTATCTTTTTCAATGAATATCCGGCTGTCTCAGCGATGGGCGGCAAAGTTATTCCAGTTTATGAAAATGGAAAAGAGCCCGAATGGCTTTCACCACCACTTTGGGGATTAGTTACAAAAGTAGATTGGGGAAACAAAACAAAAAAGTATCCGCCAAGTAAATACCCGGCCGGCTGCAGTATGGTTTTTCGTAAATCCGTCTTTGATGATGTTGGAATGTTTAATACAGACCTATATCTTCGGAGTGATGATAAATACATTTTCCGTCAGTTAGAAAAATTTGATAAAGAATTTTTGTATTACCCAAAGTTAGTTGTAAAACACAATATTGACGCCTATCGCGTAACACTGGAATCAGTTAAAAAGATTTCTTTGATTGTCGGTGCAAGTGAGCGTGCGCGCTTAAAAAATTCCGGTATCCTCAAAAACATAAAAAAAGTAATTGAATATAAATTTAAGCTTATCGCAGCAATAGTGATTGCTGTTTATTTTCTTTTTAGATTTCAATCCAAGAAAGCGGAATATATTATTAGAAATAGATGGTACACATTAATAGGTTATTTTAAAAAAAATCTTCTATGAATAGTGCTCAAAAGTTTATCGATGAATTATTTCAAACTCTCTTTTCATTTCTGAAAATCATTCTGCTTTCAAAATTTTTTGTCTCTTTGAAAAAGTATAACTCCCCCGACGAAGAAGTTGTTATTCTTGCAAACGGTCCATGTTTAACCAGGGATCTTGAATTGAATTCGAATTTCATTTCAGCACGGAAAAAATTTTGTGTTAATTTCTTTGCCATAGCCAAAGAATATGAATTGCTAAAGCCTGATTACTACGCTTTAGCTGCACCTGAATATTGGCTGGTTAAAATCAGTGATTATTTCAAACAAAAAAAAGAAGAACTGATAAAAAGTCTAATTGAAAAAACGGTTTGGCATCTCACTTTACTAATTCCTTACCAAGCTAAGGGATCAGATTTCCATAAAAGAGTCGGCACAAATAAAATGATTCGATTCGTTTTTTATAACAACACTCCGGTTGAAGGATTAAATATATTCAACCGTTTCTTTTTCAAATTGAATCTCGGAATGCCGCGTCCTCACAATATTCTGAATCCGTCTATTTTTTTAGCGTTGAATCTCGGATTCAAAAAAATAGTACTTTTTGGTGCAGATCATTCGTGGCATGAAGAAATTAAAGTTGATAAGACGAATAAGGTAACTGTTAACCATGAACACTTTTATGATGGAGGAAAAGTACAGCTACCCATGTACAAACTTGAAGGTACTGAATATTTCATTCACGACATTTTCCGGAAGCTCCATTTGGCATTCAAAGGATATTTCGTACTTAAAAATTATGCGGATAGTTTAAATGCTAAAATTTACAATGCAAGTTCAAAAAGCTATATAGATGCGTTTGAAAAGATTACAATAAAAAAATCACTACAATTCCCCAACTGTTAATCCAACAGATAAATAATTTTCATAAATTCGCTTAAGATAAAAATGAGGAACTATGAACGGTAAAACCATTCTCATTACCGGCGGTACCGGTTCTTTCGGTAAAAAATTTATTGAAACTGTCCTAAAGAAATATAATCCTAAAAAAATAATTATCTACAGCCGAGATGAATTGAAACAATACGAGATGCAGCAAGATTCACGTTACAAAAAAGATAATGTATTAACCCGTTATTTTATCGGTGATGTAAGGGACGAAAAACGATTGGCGATGGCAATGACTGACGTTGATATCGTTATTCATGCTGCTGCCCTGAAACAAGTACCGGCTGCCGAATACAATCCTTTCGAAGCTGTGAAGACAAATGTTATAGGTGGGCAGAATGTTATCGATGCAAGTTTTTCTGCCGGTGTAAAAAAAATAATTGCACTCAGCACGGATAAAGCCGCCGCTCCTATAAACCTATACGGTGCAACAAAACTAACATCTGACAAACTTTTCATAGCGGCAAACAATTACCGAGGATGGAAAGATATAAAATTCTCCGTAGTCAGGTATGGAAATGTTATGGGCAGCCGCGGTTCGGTAATTCCCTTCTTCATTGAAAAAGCAAAAAGGGGTACGCTTCCTATAACGGACGAACGAATGACCCGTTTTAATATTACTTTACAAGAAGGTGTTGACTTTGTTCTTATGGCACTCAATAAAATGTGGGGCGGTGAACTTTTTGTTCCCAAAATTCCCTCTTACAATATTTTAGATTTGGCAAAAGCTATTGCGCCAAACGCAAAACTCGAAAATGTCGGTATTCGCCCTGGCGAAAAATTACACGAGGAAATGATAACCGTTACCGATGCAATTAACACTGTAGAGTTCGATGATTACTACGTTATACTTCCTTCGACACCGGTTTGGGATATAAATAAATTCCGGAAAGAGAGTAATAGAAAAGAAGGAAAGTTTTGTCAATACGGATTCAGTTACAACAGCGGCACAAATGCAAAGTTTTTAACTGTTGATGAACTTCGTTCGTTAATAAAAAATAATGTTGATGGCGGAGAAATAACTTATGGGGATTAATATTGAATAAATTTTTTTCATATGGCAAACAAACAATTACCCAAGACGACATCGACGCTGTCATTGAAATACTTAAATCCGATTGGATGACACAAGGACCAACAATTGCAAAATTCGAAAAAGTGCTGTGTGAAAAGTTTGGAGGTAAATATGCTTCTGTTGTCGCCAATGGAACTGCCGCACTTCATTTAATTGCTTTAGGACTTGAATGGGCAAAAGATGATATTATTATTACATCACCAATTACTTTTCTTGCAAGCGCAAATTGTGCTATATATGTGGGAGCTAAAGTTGATTTTGTAGATATTGATTCAAAGACATATACAATCGATCCGGAAAAACTCGAAGAAAAATTAAAACTCTACGCGGCACAAAATAAAAAGGTTAAAGCTGTTGTTGCTGTTGATTATGCCGGTCATCCGTGTAATTGGGATGCACTTAAAACATTAAAAGAAAAATTTGGATTTCAATTGATCAATGATTACTGCCATGCATTAGGCGCAGAATATAATAATGATGCTCAATATGCAATTAAATATGCTGAGGCTGTAAATTTTAGTTTTCATCCGGTTAAACATATCACAACGGGTGAGGGCGGTACAGTACTTACTAACAATGAAAAACTTGATAAAAGAATTAAAACATTCCGTACACATGGAATGACTAAGGATGAATTCTTTCTTGAAAAAAATGACGGTCCTTGGTACTACGAAATGCATGAAGTCGGTTTCAATTACCGCATCACCGATCTTCAATGCGCACTTGGAATCAGCCAGCTTTCTAAATTAGATAAATTTATAGCGCGCAGAAGTGAGATAGCAAGGTTTTATGACGATATCTTTTCAAAAGATGACCGATTTATTTTTCCTTACGTTTCGAAAAATGTTAAACATGCTTATCACCTTTATCCTCTGCAAATAAAATTTGATCAACTAAAAATTTCTAGAAAAGATTTTTTTGCGAAACTCAAAGAACAAAGAATCATCGGGCAAGTTCATTATATACCGGTTCATCTTCAGCCGTATTACAGAAATAATTTCGGATTTAAACCGGGTGATTTTCCGGTAGCTGAGAGATTTTATGAACGGGAGATTTCCATCCCGATGTATCCTTCTCTTACAGATGAAGATCTAAATTACATTTCATCAGCAATCATCGAAACATTGAATAAATCAGTATGAAAGTTTCGATCATAACAGAAGGATTTCAGAATACCGGGTACGGACACATCACGCGTTGTCTTTCACTTTACCAGGCATTTGAAGAAAGGAATATTTTTCCTACTCTATACATCAACGGTGATGAAACATCTAAATTATATGCGCCTAATTCTCAATTAAAGATTATCGATTGGATTAAGTATCCTACCAAGCTTGCCGGTGAAATTAAGAACTCCGATATATTGATTATTGATTCATACATTGGCGGTATTGATCACTATAAAAATTTTTCGATGCTTTCCAAAATCTCTTTGTTCATTGATGATAACCTCCGCATTGAATACCCAAACGGAATAATTCTAAACGGGACCATAAATGCAGAAACCTTACCATACAAAAAAGAACCTGGTAAAGAATATCTGTTAGGCGCTCAATATATTCCTATCAGAAAAGAATTCTGGAATCTGCAGCAGAGAAAAATTAATCGGGATATTTCTTCCATTCTTATTACTTACGGCGGACAAGATGTTAAAGATTTAACATTGCCAACATTAAAAACTATCGAAGAGATTTTCCCGGATGTAAAGATTAACGTTGTACTAGGTAACAATAAAAATGTAAGAGATAAAATTTCAAAAACAGAGAATGTTACTGTATGGCATTCTATTGAAGCGGAACAAATGTTAGGGTTAATGTTAAATTCAGACATTGCAATTACCGCTGCCGGACAAACTCTTTACGAACTTGCTGTTACCGGCACACCGACTATTGCCGTTGCTGTAGCAGACAATCAAAGAAACAATATACTTGGATGGAAGAAGTGCGGGTTTTTAATAAACCCAATTTTTCACAATGACATAAATTTACATAGGAAAATAATTGAGCAGATAAATACTTTACACTCCGTCCAAGTAAGAAAGAAATTAAGTTATGCCGGTGAAAAAAACGTTAATGGACAGGGAGCGCGATCGACTATCGCCTTGCTGTTGTCAAAATTTTAATCTAGAGTGTTATGACAACTATTCCAAAAACAAAAAAAATTAGAGAATATAGGCAGCTCTCAAGCAAACCGACTCAAATAGTGCTGAAGAAATATTATCAAAATATCTATTTTCAACAAAGCAAAGGATCATATAGTAAAAAATATTCTGATGAAGAAATAAAATATTTTCATAATAATCTTAGAATGATAGAATGCAGTATAATTAAAATTCTAAAAAGCGAACTAACCGGAAAAACTTTTCTTGATTTGGGCTGCGGTGAAGGTTGGGCGTTAAATCATTTTTACAATGCTGGATGTAAAGTTATGGGGGTTGATTACACTTCTTATGGAATAAAAAAATTCAACAAGGGTATGTTGAATTATTTTAAGCAAAAATCCCTGGATGAGTTTATATCTAATTCATTTAAGAATAAGATAAAGTATGATATAATAAATATGACCAATATAATCGAACATGTACTTAAGCCTGAGAAACTATTGATAGCGGTAAAAAAAATTCTTAATAATAATAGTGTCCTATGTATAACTTTCCCGAATGATTTTTCCCCGTTGCAAAGTGTGCTACTGAAAAAGAAAAAGATATCAAATGAATTTTGGATAGCTTTCCCTGATCATATTTCCTACTTCAACAAAAAGTCATTTATCAAACTTTCATCAAGATTAGGATTTAAACCGTTGTTGTTTTTAGCAGATTTCCCTATAGATTTGTTTTTACTAAATGATTATTCTAATTATGTAAACGACAGTCTCAAGGGTAAGCAAGCACATTTTTCCCGGATTGATTTTGTAAATTTACTATGTAATTTAAACATAACTGAAACTTTGAATTTATTTTTAACCCTTGGGAAAATAGGACTAGGTAGAAATCTTACAGTATTTTTGAAGAAAAAATGAAAAATTTATTAAAAGGAAATTTAATTTCTTTTGTTCCAGTTAAAGCAAGTCATTTAGCTTTAATGGTTAAATGGAGAAATGATCCGAATGTTTCCAATATGTTATTCGACCGGAGAAAGTTTACACTTGCCAAACAAAAAAAGTGGTTTGAAGAATCAAAGAAAAGTAAATCACGTAAACAATTTATTATAATTGAAAATAAAAACAGCACCCCAATTGGCGCTATTAATCTAATGAATATTGACAAAAAAAATCTGCACTGCGATTGGGGTTACTATATCGGTGAAATTTCTTTTAGGATGGGTGGTTATGCCATTGAAGCAGAATATATGATACTAAAATATGCTTTCGAAATACTACGAATGAATAAAGTTTATTGTCAAACTTTTTCTTACAATAATAAGGTGATTAGTATTCATACTAAATTCGGTTTCAAAACTGACGGTGTATTGAGACAACATTACAAAGAAAATAATTCCTATGCAGATATAGTAATAATGTCAATATTAAAAGAAGAATTTTACACAACATCAAAAGAAATAGTTCATTTATTAAATTATTATAAAAGATAGTATGATAATTCATCACATTGGTTTAGTAGTAAAAAATATTGAGGATCACTTTACAAAGTATTTTAAAAATGCTCTTGGTTATAATGAAATTTCTCAAATTTATAATGATAATATCATAGGTGTTAGGGTCGCTTTTGTCAATCTCAATAATTTAATCAATATTGAACTTGTGGAACCATTAAACAGTGATTCCCCGGTTAGTAACTATCTACAAAAACGAGGTCAAACATTACACCATCTTTGTTTTGAAGTTAATAATTTAGAAACAGAATGTGAACGATTAAGAGACAACAATTATTTTATTACTATGCCGCCAACTCCAGCTGTTGCATTTGGAGGAAGAAAAGTAGCTTTCTTGATGTCTAAAGATGAAAATTACCTAATAGAATTATTACAAGAAAAATGACTATCGCAATACTTACAAGTTATAATTCAGATCTTCTTAAAAAGGATTTCGAAAAATTTCTCTACTCAAAAAATATCGATATAACTTGCTGGTGGAATAGTTTTAATTTACAAGAGAAAGCGATTTTTGATCTTACCAGTCCTTTTTATTTGGTTAAACCAGATATTGCCCTAATGCATTTTGAAATTGAATGGTTACTCGGAGATATTATTCATGATATTTTAAAGTATAATTTACATGATAGGAAAAGCAAACTTGAAGAAGCTAAAATAAAATTTTCATCATTGGTAAGCCTAATTTCCAATAATCTTCCTAACACAAAAATTGTAATTGAGAATTTCATTTTTCGCAATAAAACATACCTTGGCCACTTAGATATCAATATTGAAATGGGATTATATGAAATCATTAATTCATTTAATACCTTTTTGCTTACAATAAAAAGTCAGTTCCCCGATAAGATTATATTACACGACTATTCATCACTAATAGAAAATATAGGTAGAAACCATTGTTATGATAACCGGATTTTTCATCTAGCTAAAAACCCATTTGCCCGGTCGTTCTATCAAAAACTTTTCGAACATTATTATTCTGTTATTTCTATAGTTACTCTCCCCCGTAAAAAATGTTTAGTTGTAGACTTAGACAACACGTTATGGGGTGGCATTATCGGGCAAGATGGTATTGACAATATTGAACTCGGCAACAGCGGAATTGGTGAAGCTTATGTTCAGTTTCAAAAGTATCTATTAAACTATTATCGTAAAGGAATTTTCCTTTCTGTCTGCAGCAAAAATAATTATAACGATGCTATTGAGGTGATTGAAAAACATCCCGATATGATCCTTAGAAAAGAATATTTTTCCGCCTTAAAGATAAACTGGTCAGATAAGGTAACCAATCTTAAAGCTATCGCAAAAGATTTAAATATTGGAATAGATTCATTAGTATTTATTGACGATAATCCGGCAGAATGTGAGCTGGTTAAGCAACAGCTTCCAGAAGTTGAAGTTATAAATTTAACCGGCGATCCTGATAATTATATTAATCAAATGAATTCGGTGGATTCATTAAATACCATTTTTCTTACCGAAGAAGATCTCAACCGTAACAGAATGTATGTTGCTGATGAAAAAAGAAAAGAGCTGGAACATAGCTATACAAACTTGGACGAATATTTAACATCTCTTGAAATGCAAGCATTTATTAAGGTAAACAACCCAACACATGCACAACGGGTTTCACAGTTAACACAAAAAACTAACCAGTTCAATCTCACTACCAAACGATATACAATTGAAGATATAAAAAATTTCTTAACTGATAACAAACACAGAATATATACTCTGCACCTGGTAGATAAGTTTGGCGATAATGGAATTGTAGTGATGGCTATCGTTGAGCTAAAAAATGACAAATGGATTATTGATACCTTTTTAATGAGTTGTAGGGTAATCGGTCGTCAAGCTGAAACCGCACTATTAAACTCTATTCTTGAAGATGCGACAAAATCTAATATAAATATTGTACGCGGTGAGTTCATAAAAACAAAGAAAAATGAACCAGCAGAGGATTTTTATTCTAAGCACGGATTCACTAGTTTTTCAACCAACGAATGGAGTATAAAATTTCCATTTACAATAAACAAACATTTTGTTAAAATTAATAGAGAGTTGTAATGCAAATAGATCCAAAATTAATTATGATAATTGCAAAGCATTTTAATCTTAAACAAAAAGATATAAATCTAAGCACATCTAAAGATTTAATAGAAGAGTGGGATTCACTTGAACATATAAAACTAATTTTAGAGATAGAAGAAGAATTTAAAATAAAATTTCCACTTGATATAGTACCTTATATTACATCTGTTAAAGCTATCCAAAACGAAATAGAAAAATTAAAAGCTTAAAATGAATAATCCCCTGGTCCAGATCGGAAATTTTATAATTGGCAACAATTCTAAAACGTTCATAATAGCAGAACTCTCCGCAAATCATAATCAGGATTTTGATATTGCTATTAAAACAATTAAAGCTGCTAAAGAAAGTGGAGCTGATGCTATCAAACTTCAGACTTACACACCAGATACCATCACGTTAGACTGTAAGAATGAATATTTTCAAATTAAACAAGGGACCATTTGGGACGGGACTACACTATACCAACTATACCAGAAAGCATATACGCCATGGGAATGGCAGCCTAAATTAAAACTATATGCTGAAGAATTAGGATTGATTTGTTTCTCTTCGCCTTTTGATAAAAGTGCTGTTGATTTTCTTGAAAATATGGATGTACCAGCTTATAAAATTGCATCGTTTGAAATAGTTGATATTCCACTAATTGAATACACAGCATCTAAAGGTAAGCCCATCATTATATCTACCGGTATTGCTCTTGAAGATGATATACAAGAGGCAATTGATGCATGCAAACGTATGGATAACAATCAGATCATTCTCTTAAAATGCACGTCCGAATACCCGACACCAATTGAAGATGCTAACTTAAATTCAATCCCATACCTTAGAGAAAAGTTTGGCTTACCGGTTGGTTTATCAGATCATACTACCGGTACATCCGTACCAACAATTGCTGTTTCACTTGGAGCTTGTATAATAGAAAAACATTTCATTCTTGATAGAACTATCAGCAGTCCTGACGCCAGATTTTCTCTCACTCCTAATCTATTTAAAGAGATGGTTAATTCTGTAAGGGATGCAGAAAAAGCATTGGGAAAATCATCTTTGTTTCTTTCTGAAAAGGTATTAAAAAGTAAAGAACATTCCCGTTCACTTTTTGCTGTAAAAGATATTAAAGAAGGAGAACTTTTTACGGAAGAGAATATTAAATCGATCCGTCCGGCGTTTGGGTTACATCCTCGGTATTTAAAACAACTTCTAGGAAAATTATCGAAACGAAATATCAAAAGAGGAACACCTTTAAATGAAGAAGATCTTTAATTCAGCAGCATTAATATTGCACAAGCTAAAATACCTATCCGCTTTATTTACAATCCTAATATTACAGCTTTCTTGCTCTGAAACAACAAGTTGGGAAACAGATATCTCCTGGAATGATTATTCGGGCAACCCCATTTTAACATCAGAAAACACTAAATCACCTTATGGTCCTTATTTTGGTAGAGTATTATTTGACAATGGAAAATTCAAAATGTGGTTTTCTAATAGTCAGGGAAGCGATAAATATTATGTAGGTTATGCTGAATCTGACAATGGATTAAGCTGGGCTGTAATTAATAATGCTGTTATTGAACCGGGACCCGAAGGTGCCTGGGATAGTTATGGTGTTCATGCTGGTGCAATTATTAAAGAAAATGGAATTTTTAAAATGTATTATACCGGGCAATCAAAAGCTAACGATCCAGATAATAGAAAAATAGGTTTGGCAACTTCGTTAGACGGTATTTCTTGGACTAAATTCCCTGAATCAGTAACTGATCAGATTAATATCATCGGTTACTCAACACATATTATTAAAGTGATGGGAGTTTATTATTTATACTATGGTAACCATTTACAAATTAGCGTGGCAAAATCTAGTGACGGGCTTAATTGGAAGAAAATCAAAAATTCTATAATTACTGCTACTTATGATTGGGAAGGCAATCGGGTTCTTTCATGCACTGTTATTTATGAACACAATAAATTTAAAATGCTTTATTCAAACAGTAGTTTATTCAATGCCTTTGGATACGCTGAATCTAATGACGGTATATACTGGATTAAGAAAAATTCCCCGGTTTTTGATTATAATGAAACGTCAAACCAATGGCCTTTTGATATCAGATACCCTTATTTAGTAAAAGCTAACAAAACATATTTTATTTTTTATTCAACTGTGTCACAATACCACGAAAGAAAAATAGGTGTAGCTACAACAACTTCTTTGTATTAATAAACAAATAACATAATGCATCTAAGCAGTAAATATAATATTGACTATTATCACCTATGAGAGACTCTATTATTAGGAACAACGAGTTTAATTTATAACTCATAAATTCTAAAAAAAACTTATAAATAATTGAAAGTTTTATGAAAGGTTTTATAATTATTGCCATCATTCAGGCCCGTTTCGGTTCAACACGTTTGCCGGGCAAAATATTTAAAGACCTTTCCGGCAAACCGGTGCTATGGCATGTTGTGAACCGGCTTTCATATTCCAAACTTTGTAACAAAGTAATTGTTGCAACAACTACCGAAATTGAAGACGATCAAACAGAAAATTTCTGTGTTGAGCATAATATTCCATACTACCGCGGAAGTTCCGATAATGTTCTTTCCCGTTATTACGAAACAGCAAAAGTTTTTGGTGCAGAGATTGTAATTCGAATTACTTCCGACTGCCCTTTAATTGATCCCATTATACTTGATAAGATGATAGATGATTTTCTCATTACCAATAAATCAGAACAACTTGATTATTTAAGCAATTCAATCGTGCGTACTTATCCTCGTGGTTTGGATGTTGAAATATTTTCTTTTGAGGCTCTGGACAAAACATACAAACAAGCAACACTGCCTTACGAATTTGAACATGTTACTCCGTACATTTACCAGCACCCCGATTTATTCAAATTAAAAAACTTTGCAAATGACAAAAATCTATCTTTCCATAGATGGACTGTTGATACATCGGAAGATTTTAGTTTAATCAAAAAAATTTATGATGAACTCTACATACCGGGAAAAATATTTTTACTTAATGATATATTAAAACTGTTCGATAAAAACCCTGAACTAATTAAAATTAATCAGAACATTAAACAAAAAAGTCTCAGGGAGTAAATGAAAATATCACGAAGAGATTTTGTTAAAACCGGCTCAATATTTAGTGGTGGATTAATACTAAATAGCGCTCTACCCCAAAATTTATTTCCTAAATCCTTGATCGAAGGTAAGAAACCAATCGTCCTATCAACATGGGCACCTAACATAAAAGCAAATGAAAAGGCAATTGAAATATTACTGAATGATAAATCATCGCTTGATGCAATCGAAGAAGGAATCAAGGTAACGGAAGCAGACCCAAACGATCATTCGGTTGGATATGGTGGTCTCCCGGATGCGGAAGGAATTGTTACGCTCGATGCTTCAATAATGGATTGGAATGGCAATGCCGGTTCTGTTGCATTTCTTCAGAATATAATGCACCCGATTTCAGTCGCGAGAATGGTGATGGAAAAAACTTCTCATGTAATGCTTGCCGGCGAAGGTGCTAAAAAATTCGCTCTGCAAAATGGATTCAAGGAAGAAAATTTATTAACTGAAGAAGCAAAACAATCATGGCTGAATTGGAAACAAACCCAAAACAAGAATGAAAATCACGATACAATTGGAATGCTTGCTATAGATAATTTCGGAAATATGAGCGGCGGTGTTTCAACAAGCGGACTTGCATTCAAACTACATGGACGTGTCGGCGATTCACCAATCATCGGTGCAGCTATGTTTGTTGATAACGAAGTGGGCGGCGCAGTTGCAACCGGTAACGGAGAATTTGTAATGCGTACGCTCGGTGCTTTCCTAATCGTAGAAAAAATGCGAGAAGGTCTATCTTCACAAAAGGCATGTGAGTTTGCTATTGAGCGGATTTACAAAACACACAAGGACCTTTCAAACATGAATGTAAGCTATCTTGCTTTATCAAAAACCGGGGAGCTTGGCGCTTATTCATTAAAATCAGGGTTCACATACTGTTACACAACGCAAAAGGAGAATAAATCTTACACCAGTGATTTTCTGATGAAATAGAAACAGATACTGTTGTTGAGCGTCTTAAGTTGTGTAAACAAAATTGGGCTTGTTATGAAAAAAATTATTCTACTCTTCGTTATCGTTTTACTTATTCCATACTTATCAAATGCACAGACAGTAGAAGATTCTCTTGCTATCAAACAGACAGCAATGAATTATATTGAAGGATATTATGAAGGGAATGTTGAACGGATGGAAAAAGCTTTGCATCCTGAACTTGCAAAGAGAATTATTAGAACCGATCCTCAATCAGGAAGGCAGCGTCTCGATCAAATGAGTGCGCTTACACTTCTCAATATTACCAAATCGGGCGGAGGCAAAATGATTCCGGTCGATCAGCGAATTTTTGAATTCAAGATTCTCGATATCACCGGAAACAATGCAAGTGTTCGAACAGTCGCAAAAGGTTTCTTTGATTATATTCACATGGCAAAGTGGAATGGTGAGTGGAAAATTGTGAATGTACTTTGGGACTTTGTGAAAAATTAATTGTTAGTTCAGATAAAAAGTAGTTTCTCTTTTTAAAGAAAAGAGTCACGCAAAAAGCGCAAAGGTACATGCCGAGATCGCAGAGTTTATTAATCCTTTGCGAAAACTTTACGTCTTTGCATGCAAATCCTTTATCTCTTTTAAATAACTTTTAAAAATTCTTCTTACCTCAAAGCCTCTGAGCTGGGGGATAATTATAAAGTGCTTTGAAGTTTTTCGGTTCTATCGGCGAGTTTTAATTTTTCTAGTAGCTCGTGAAGATCGCCTTCAATAATTTCGGAGAGATTGTAAAGTGTTAGTCCTATACGATGATCGGTAACTCTGTTCTGCGGAAAATTGTATGTTCTGATTTTGTCGCTCCGGTCGCCGCTCTTAACCATCAATTTTCTCTGTTGTGCAATTTCTTTATTCTGCGCTTGAAGTTTCATATCATATAAACGTGCTTTCAAAACCTTCATTGCTTTCTGTCTATTCTTCAATTGCGAGCGTTCATCCTGACATTGAACTACAAGTCCGGTTGGTATATGTGTAATCCTTATCGCAGTTTCAACTTTATTAACATTTTGACCCCCGGCGCCGCCGCTTCGGTAAACATCAATGCGCAAATCATTCTGATCGATATTCACTTCAACATCTTCAACTTCCGGTAACACAACTACTGATGCAGCCGAAGTGTGAACTCTTCCGCTTCCTTCTGTTGCCGGTACGCGTTGAACGCGATGTACGCCGCTTTCAAATTTTAATTCGCCAAAAGCACCAATACCGGTAATACTAAAAACAACTTCTTTAATTCCGCCTATACCGGTATCGCTGATATCGATCAATTCTTTTTTCCATCCCCGGATTTCCGCGTAACGTGAATACATTCTATAAAGATCAGCGGCAAACAACCCGGCTTCATCTCCGCCGGTACCGGCACGTATTTCCATAATCACATCTTTATCGTCATCCGGATCCCTCGGTATAAGTAAAACTTTTATCGCTTCTTCTAATGCTAACCGTTTTTCTTTCAACTCTTTCAATTCGTTCTCTGCTATATCGGTCAATTCTCTGTCATCGGAAGTGTCTATTATCTCCTGGTTCCCCTCAATGTTGCGGATTAACACGTCGTATTGATTAAATGCATCTACTATTTCGGTTAACTGTGTTCTTTCCTTACTTAGAGAAATGTATTTTGCTTGATCGGACATAATATTTGGATCGGAGAGCTGCTCGTTTATCCTATCAAATTTTTCTTTTATCGATTTTAATTTATCGTACAGTTCCATAATTCCTTTTCAAGTTAAATCAATTTGAAAAAAAGCGCGCAAAATATACGAAAGTTTGGCTTAATTAGTTGTTAAACAATGGCTGTTGATCAATTACAAAAATAATTAGAAAACGATCTAAGAGCTTTGAGATATTCGATTTGTTGATTAATGTCCGGAATAATCTCATTTCTATTAACACGAAACTCGTAACCTAAAACTGCAAACATTCTATCAAGTGCATCAAACATATCTACCTGGGTATAACCATTATCGCGTAGGAAGTGGATTAACTTAAGAGTACGGAATCCATCGAACCATGTTAATTTCTGTTTTTGAATCTGTCTTTCAGTCTTGGAACTTTCAAGAATCTTTTTCCACTGTTTATCAAATAGATTAGTATCTAAGAAATTTTTTAAAGAAGGATCGATACGGGCGGCTTCAATTAAATATTCATCTGCGTTCATTAATTTGGAAGAGTAAAATAATTCGTTCCAGTTTTTTAAAATTCTAAAAACTTCCGGGTTGTGAAGAAGGTATTCATTGTTGTCCCCGTTAAGAAACCGATTTACCCTTTGTCCCGTTCCGAAGGGAACACGCCACGAGCCGCGGCTTGAGGGGTGCACTGTTGTGTTATCTATTTTATGAATTTCAGTTACCTTGGCAAGTTTTTCCATGAAATAAAAATCCTCCGCTGCTTTGCATTTATTCATTCCGCCCACTTGAATATAACTTTCATAATCACAGACCATTGTTGAGCCAATAGTTGGAAAAGCATACGGTGACTTTGCATATTTTAATCCGAGCACATAGTAACGGAGAAATATCTCGTAACATATTATCGCAAGTTTTTGGTCTTTATCTTCAGGAAGAGAATGTTCATATTCAACATAGCCGGCTTTTAGATTTTGATGATTAAACATATCTATTACCGTTGTTAGATAATTATTATCAACCGTGCAATCCGCATCAAGACAGATAATTATTTTTTTCTGATCCGATTGATAATCAAAAACCGTCAGCGCCAAATCCATACCAATTTTCCGAGCCAGCCCAACTCCACCGTCTTTTTCCGGTAGTTCCAATCCTTTAGATGATGCGTCTACATAGCCAATATTCAACCCGCTCTCTAAAATTTTTTTTATTAACTCTTTTTTTCCCTTCCCTTCCGCAATACTCCTAAGAAACGAAATTGTAAACTGATTATCCTTGATAATCTCTTCATTCGAACTTTTTAAATTGTTTACAACAAAAAGAACTAGTGTGCTTTCAAAATATTTTTTATCGTTTTGGATTAATGATTCTAAAAGAGGATATAAATTTTCGAATTCAGCCAACACCGGTACAACAATCACATTATCAAATTTCTTAGCGGGATCAAAACTAATCTCCCATTTTGTTAATCCATACTTTCCTAAATAATTTTTTACCGTAACTGGTAATTCGGAATGTTGATTCGATTTCATGAGAAGTAATTCGTGTTAATAATATGTTCGGCAGATTTATAATCACCAGCATCGAGCCAGTGAATGTTTATTCCTTCACGCTCCATTTTCCTAAACCAGGTCATCTGTCTCTTAGCAAAATCATGTATTGCACTATTCAGTTTCTGGTACATATCGTTGTAATTTAATTCCCCTCTTAGATATCTGCCGATGAATTTGTATTCAAGGCCAAAAAAATCAAGTTTACTATAAGTAAGCCCGGAATCAATTAACCTTTTTACTTCTTCTACCATTCCGTTTTCTAACCTTTGCTTTAATCTTTTTGTAATTTTCTTTTTCACTTCGGTTCTTTCCAACTTAATACCCAGCGTTAAAGAGTTAATAACAATTTCATCAGCCGGTTGTTTCTCTTTTCGACTGCTCGATACAATTATTGCTTTTACAATACGGTCCTTATCTAATAAATCGGTAGTGTTGTGTAAAGTTAGATTTATTTTCTTCAGGTATTCTTGTAATTCAGGTATGGTACGGTTATTCAAATTCGAAAACTCTTCATCATGAAAATTAACTTTAGTAAGATCATACTGTTTCAGGATCGAATGTAAATAGAGCCCGGTGCCGCCAACCAAAAAAGGAATTTTATTACTTGAAGCGATTCCGGAAAACGATTTGTAAAACAATTCCTTAAAAAGAAAGAGATTAAATTCTTCATCCGGTTTTAATACATCAACCAAATGAACCGGAATTGTTTTGTCATTAACAACATAATCATTCAGATCTTTGCCGGTGCCAATATCCATCCCTTTATATACTTGTCTTGAATCTGCGGAAATAATTTCTCCATTGAAGCGATCCGCGAGTAACACAGCTAACCGTGTTTTACCAACAGCGGTTGGGCCCAAAATTGTAACCAGGTTGTATTTCATTTAATTGCTGAATTATAACGGGGGATAAATTACAAATAATTTAGTAGATGAATTTATTGATATAAAGCCAGAGAAAGTAAATCAATTATTAAAACGGTGTTGCGATTGGCAAAGTAATTATGAATGTAGCTCCGCCGCCAAGTGTACTTTCAACTTGAATAGTACCGGTATGTGCTTCTACAACTTGTTTAGTAATTGATAATCCTAAACCGGTTCCTTCTTTTTTGCCGTGCGTCATGAACGGCTCAAAAATTTTGTCCTTGAACATATCGGGAATACCAAGCCCGGTATCGCGGAAAAAGACTTTTACTTTTTTATCCTCACGCTTAGTAGAAATATAAATTGTGCCTCCATCGGGCATGGCATCGCAAGCGTTTTTTACAATGTGCATATAACACTGGTAAAATTCTTTAACATCTAGCTTCACTGTTACATCTTTATCATATTCATTAATAATTCTACAATTCCTCGATTCTACATAAGCGCCGATCCTCGCACAATAATCGGTTAATGTATTATTTAAAGTTACATTAAGCGTACGCAGTATTGTTTTCCCTTCCGAATAGCTAGAAGTTGTCTGAACTAAATCGGCAACCTGGCTCAATTGTTCTAACAGCATTTCCACAATTTGCGCATTATCCGGTTGTAAACTTTTACTTTTTAAATGTTCTGCATAACGCTTACTAACAAGAATCGGTTTTTTAATATCTTGAATTAAAAAGTTTGCCATTTTGCCGAGTGATTGTACCCTTTCTGCTTGCAGTAGTTTTTCCAGCATCTCGGCATTTTGAAGAGCAAGTGCCGAATGGATAGACATTGCATTGAGAAGTTCTTCATCAAGTTTTGAAAACTCACCTTTGTTACTGTTGAGCAATTGAAGCACACCGATAATTTCATGCCGGTTATTCTTTATCGGAAATGTTAAAACCGTTTTAGTAACATATCCGCTTGATTTATCAAAATCTGAACGGAAACGCGAATCCAATCTTGCATCTTTAATGTTAAGAGTATCACCGGTTTTTGCTACATAACCGGCTAAACCTTCGCCAATTTTTAATCTTATCTCTTTCTTTTCGTTTCCCATTGCAATTAAAGACCAAAGTTCATTTTTCTCGCGATCTAAAATATAAAGAGTTCCCCTATCGGCACTCGTCAGATTTGTTGCTACTTCAACAATATTCTTTAATACTTCATCAATTTTAATTGTTGAGTTTACCAATTCGGCTGCTTTAATTATCATCTGCAACTGATCATTATTCATACTGCCTCCCTCTATTGCAGTAAAAAACGGAGCGGGTTGAATTTCTTTCGGTTCATCTTCGGCAAAAATCTTTTTTATTTTTTCGTCGGCTTCACTAAGTATCTGTTCGGTTTCAAAATCATCTACCGGCTGTTCCGGTATCTGTTCTTCTTTAATGCGCGCGGCAGACTGCTGCGGAAGTTCAAACTTGTCTTCCTTTTTTTGTTCGGCGATCTCATCACTAGCAAAATCATTTTTTTCTTCTTCGGCATCATATTTCATCCCGGCAAAAAATGTTTCGTCCGAATCTTTTAGATCATCTGCTTTCGTTTCAGATACTGGCTGAAACGATGTCGTTTCGTTACCGCTCAGCAGACTGAAAAGGGCGTCGTCCAGATTATCTTCTACCCTGGTTTTTCTTAACGGTTCTTGCGGAGTTTCGATTTCGGGTTTTGAAATAGTTTCTTCGCCGGGTATATTTTCTTCTTCAGATTCAATTTCCGGTGTTGCAGATGGAATCTTATCGGATTCTAAGCCGGTATGCGGGGAAATTATTTCTTCTTTCTCAGATTCCTGTTCTGTTAAATCAATTTCTGCTTTGGGTATTCCATCTTCATTTAAGAAAACGCTCTCGTCAAAATCTTCTGCAGTATATCTTTTATTATCAGTAACCGGTTCTTGTTCTTGCAAAGGTTGAACCAACTCGTTTTCATCTAATCGTGATGTTTGAGCAATCGAAGTAAAAAATTGTTCTTGAGGTTCTTCCTTTTCTTTTTCTGGAACGGGATAGTCATCACCTAAGGTTTTTCTAAGATCATGGAGCTCAAAATCGAATCCGTCTTTGTAAGTTTCCGGTGCCGGTTCAACTTGTTCAATGGAAGGTTCGCATAGATTAAGTTCAATTTGGCTGTCTTGATTCACCAGGTATTCAATTTCTTCACGTGATAAAGAAATTAGGTATGTATCCCTAAGAGCAACCGCGGTGGAAAATCTTGATGTCTCTTCAAAATATTCATCGTGACCTAAAAATTCATTCTCACCAAAGATATATGATTTAGCTTTTCCGAGGGTTCTTTTTTTCAGTACGTTTATTTCGCCGCTTATTATAAGGTAAATACTGTCTGCCGGATCACTTTCGCGGTAAAGTATTTCACCTTCCGTTTTGGTAATTAATTTCCCCTTAACCTGGTTTAGGTTAATTGAGGAAATATCTACATTTTTAAGCAGCTTATTTTTTCCAAGTACTATCGAAAGTTGATTTTCCATCTAGCCATCGTTATTAAAGGAAGAAAAAATGATTAACGATCAAATCACAATTGCGCTCACTCATCTTTCAAAACATGATAAAGTGCTATCAACATTAATAAAAATCATCGGCACATGCAATTTACAACCTCATAAGAAATACTTCAATTTACTTCTTAGATCAATTGTCGGACAGCAACTATCGGTAAAAGCAGCAGATTCCATAGGAAGGAAGTTTTTATCATATTATAATGACGAACCGACACCGGAGGCAATAATTAATACCCAACATGAAGATTTACGTGCACTTGGATTATCCAACGCAAAAGCGCGATATGTAAAGGATCTCTCGCAAAAAATAATGGATGGAATAGTTAATCTTCAAGGACTTTCTGTGAAAAACGATGATGAAATAATTACCGAGCTAACCCGGGTTAAAGGGATTGGCGTTTGGACAGTGCACATGTTTTTGATCTTTACCCTCGGCAGAATGAATGTTCTTCCTTACTCCGATCTTGGCATTCGGAAAGCAGTAATGCTAAATTACGGTTTAAGAAAATTACCCGACGAGAAAAAAATTTTGAAGCTGGCTAAAAAAAATAATTGGCATCCATACTGTTCAATTGTAAGTTTGTACATGTGGAAAAGTTTAGATGCTGAATTTGAATCCTTACTTTAAAAGAAACATCTCATTTTATGGAAGAATTAAAATTAATTGAATTAGCACAGAACGGAGATAGAAAAGCTTTAACCGATCTTGTAAAAATGTACGAGCAGACGGTTTACAATTTCTCTTTTAAAATATGCCGGCATAAAGACCGCGCCGAACATACAATGCAAGAAACTTTTTTAAGTATGGTTAAAAGTATTAACCAGTTCAGCGGACAGTCAAAACTTTCAACATGGTTATACCGTGTTGTTGCCAATCATTGCCTGATGCTTGCACGTTCCGAAAATAAATACGGTTTTACATCTATCGATGATGATGATGCGGTAATTGATGAAAAATCTATTGCCGATTGGAAAATTACACCGGATAAAATTGCGGAGAATAACGAGTTAAAACAGATTCTCGATGAATCAATTCAAAAGCTTGAACCGGAATACCGGATTGTATTCATGCTGCGCGATGTTGAAGGATTATCTACGGAAGAAACTGCAAAGATTGTCGAGCTTTCAATTCCGGCAGTTAAATCGCGTTTGCACCGTGCACGTGCATTTTTAAGGAATGAACTAAACGAGAGATTCAAATATGAGCAATGAAAATCAAACATTAAAAATAGGCATGCCTACATGCAAAGATGTTATGGCTCATATATGCGATAATCTTGGCGAAGAGCTCAATTCGCCAAGGTGCATCGAAATTAAAACCCATCTTGAGAACTGCGATAACTGCCAGCATTACTTTAAATCTGTTGAAACAACAATTCAATTCTATAAAAAGTATAATGTTCAAATTTCGGATGAAGCTCATAAAAGATTAATTGACTTTTTAGGATTGAAGGAATAAGAACTCATTTCAAACCGCCCAAATAAAACCACATATCTTGTTTAATGTTTCATCAAATTAATTCTGATTGACAATCAAAATATTTTTAATCAATTTCTACACGCCCATCCTCTTCTTTTCCTCATGAATAAATAAATATGGAGGTTATATGAAGAAGCAATTATACCTCCTTCTATTGATTTTCTTTTCTCTCATAATTATTCAGAACTGTAATAAAGAAACCGGTCCTACTGAACCGGAACAGCCCAGCGAAGAGAACATTAAAATCGGTACCGTAGTAGATATAACAACTCAAACAATAGGAACCGGCGGAGGAACAATTACTATCTCAAAACCGGGTGACCCAATTAACGGTATGCAGATTACAATAGAACCAAATTCATTCTCAACTGCACAGAATTTTAATATCTCATACGCTCCGATTACATCTCACAACTTTGATCAGGATTTTTCCGCAGAATCACCGTTAATCAAAATCAGCAGCGCATCTGAATTTGCATCAAAGAACATCAACTTCAAAGTTCCTATTACACTTAACAACGGTGAAATCGCGATGGCATTTATTTATAATGATAACGATGGTACTCTTGAGGGTTTGCCTATAAATGATTTAACCAACGAGTATATAGAGTTTTCCACAAGACGTTTATCTTCTAACCCGTCAATGGCAAAAAAATTATTCAATAATGATGAACACACAAACTTAGTAATCTTTAGCATCCTCGAATCAAAACTCGAAGGGAAGACAATGCTAGCAACTGGCTTCGAACCGGGCACGGATGACTGGGAGTTTAGAAATTGGGGTTCATATATTTCACCGAGCGGAAATTGCGCCGGTCAATCCGTAACCGGACTCTGGTATTATTCAGAAAAAAAACTAAAAGGTAACGGTTCACTCTTTCACCAGTACGATAAAATTTGCGATGCCAATAATGCTGAATTTATGTGGCAAGATAATCCACGGGGATACCGCTTTGCTTCTGTTGTTCAAAAGGATTTTAATATGAATCCAGAAGGAATACACGATAAATACGAGTTCCAGGAAAAAGATGAGCGCTTTGTTTGGTGGTCTTTAATTATGGCAATAGTCTTAACAAAAGAACCGCAATTTCTTATTGTGCATAATAAAGATAGCCCGGTAGCACATGCAGTTATAGTGTACAAAATCGGTCTTACAGATAGAAAAATATATATAGCCGATCCAAATTATCCGGGAAATAAAAATTTATTTACCACTTACAATAGTGTTGCAAAAAAAATCGAACCTTACACAACTAAATTAAATGCAGACTCCCCTAATTTAACTTTCAATAATTTTGCATTTTTCGGGAGGTACATTTTCATCGACAAAACAAAAATTGATTACCGCTGGAACCAATTCGAAAACGGAACTATAGGCAACAGCATTTTTCCCGATTACAGTTTAATTGATAATAAAGACAACTCAATTGTATATGATGACTACACTTCAGGAGAAGCATCGCTTACTTTAAGTTGCAGAGCAGTTTGTGCAAGTTCAATTTCAGGCACAACCAATTTGCAGCCATTTGCTATAATCGATACTAACGGCGTGTACATTGTCCAGGAACAAGAGGTGATTTCAAATTCTGGTAAAGGTACAATCCAGCTTAAAGAAGGGAAGAATAAATTTGGTTTTATAATTTACGGGTACGCAATACCCGGTTCAAAGCCACATTATATTGATTTTAAATGGATAACAATTAATTACAATCCCACACAGAACCAATTGATAATTAATCCTTCCCAGCTTAATGCAACTTTGTACGGCAGATATACTTTCAACGTAAGTTATACCGGAACACTTCCTTCAAATTACGTGATCTGGTGGTATTGTAATGACGATGCGGTAATGCATAGTGTACAAAATGGATTGTCATTCAAGCACCAGTTTAAATCGGAAGGTAATTATAAAATTTACGTTGATTTATATGACAACACTTTTCCAAATCCGCCTAAGATTGGTTCAGCTGTAGGTAACATAACTGTAGCACGCGGAGCTTTGAGTGATCTTTACAATACTGCCTACATCTTTTTAAGAATACAAGGTGATTGTGAAAAAGAAAATACAGACTATACCGGTTTTTCATTTAGCATAAACACCACTGTGATTGGCTCTATCGCAAAACTTGAATGGGAGGGAACAAATTTCTCTTCAGACTACAGTTATAGTGAGGCGGCAATGACCGGCGCTGGTGATTCATTAAAATATACCGGAAACATTAATGGTACAGTTTCAAACGACGGATTAACTATTTCAACATTTAATCTAACACAAAATATTAAACACAATAGAACTCCATACAAAAGTGATTTTTCTATCAGCTTAACAAACTTGCTTTTACAAAAAGTTGAATATCCGGGATCTTATAAACTAAGCTTTTTGCTGAAGGGCGCTGATGTTCAAAATCATGTGGTTAGTTTATCGTGGTCTGTTTTTACACTTGATACAAATACCAATGAATGGAAAACAATATCATTGAGAAGATTTATTTACAACGCAAATTCAGAACTTCAATTAGACTTCTATCCTTAAAATTAAAAACCCGGTTCCGTTTTGTGCGGAATCGGGTTTAGTATGCATTCGGGATAAGTAAATCAACTTTTCTTCAAGTAAACATCACCGTTGGTCGTTCTTATTTTTATTTTATGTTTCCCACCATTCACTTCGCCTTTACCGGATAAATATTTCCTCGGCGTACCTTTAGAATCGTCCCATTCTTTCGATTTCTCTTTTTTAACAATATCAAAATCACTGTATATGTTTACTTCGCCTTTTTTATTCCATTCATCTTTTGTGTAAGCAATTTCAATATCAACATCCATAGATAGTCCGGGAGGAACGGTAAGCACAACATCTCCACCCATCGAGGTAAGTGAGACAGAACGGTCGCCTACATTGGGATCGCCAACCATAGTAACTTCAACATCGCCACCCATTGTTTTGGCTTTAACATAACCATCAATCGAATTAATGTTGATATCTCCGCCGTAAGTTTCCGCTTCAACAAATTTAACTGCATTAATCACCTTAATATCACCGCCCATAGTTTTTACTTTTGCACCACTCAATGCCCGGTCAACATCAATATCTCCACCCATTGTAGAAATGTTTACTTCACTGCCGGCATCACCGCTTTTACTTTTTACATTAGTCTGTTTTATTTTGCCGCCCATTGTTTTAGCACTAAGATCTCCCACAACATTTTCTACAATAACTTCCCCTCCCATTGTATGTACTTGTCCATCTACTTCACAGTCCTTAACTGTTATATCACCGCCCATAGTTGAAAGATCTAACTCCCCTTTTACCCCGTATATTTCAAGTTCGCCGCCCATTGTTTTACCGCTGAACTCACCTGAAACATCTTTCAATTTTACATCACCGCCCATTGTAGAAAATTCGAGATTAAAATTCTTTGGCATTTTGATTACAAACTTTCCACCTGAGTTATAGCTATCTTCATACCCATCATAGTATGAAGAGACTTCTACATCGTTTCCGTGCTGATCAAATTCAACTTGAATATCCTCGGCGTTTTTACCACTGATAGTGACATCAACACTTACAATATTTTTATCCCAACCTTCAATATCGATAGCACTGCCCGTTCTAAGATCAAGTGTAAGTTTTCCTTTTCCCGTGACATTAAACTCTTTATGCTGATTTTTATCATCCGAAGATTGAATAACTGAAGCTTTCACCGCATGTTTAACCGGAAAATCAATATACGCCGGGTTTAATACTGCGGCAGTAAAGAGAATTCCGATCATTAATAGTCCGCTTATTATAAATAACTTTTTCATAATTCCCCCGTAAAATTTATTTAGATTTTTTCAAAGTGATATTTTCATTAACAGATTTAGCATAAATCTTTCCGCCGCCACCGTTGATAACGTAAGTTGCTTTAATGCTTCTGCTGTCGTCATCGGTTGTATAAGATTTAGCATCGAACTCGGAATAAATCTTATAAGCATCTTTCATGGATTTCCAATAACCGCGTATTCCAATTTCTGCCTCAATTGTTGTTCTTGCGGA
>DYJK01000148.1:0-4359 GCA_020723165.1 Melioribacter roseus
TTTGTTCATTCTCTGAGAACTCAATTTAATATCTACTTTAAACATACGCTCTTGCAACTAAAGCGCCGCCCATAATTACAATGACGCTTTTGGCAATTACCTTTTTTTAAAAAAAATCAACTTCGTTTTACAGATCAACTTTGAACAATAAACATACTCTGAAAACCTAAACCCAATTGCCACATCAAAAGACCAAGTCGAAGACGCGGTCGCTTTGAGTTGCTGGTTAGGGCACGTTAACATTATTAATCGAGTGAAGGAAGCATTTCAATCGTTTCTTTTATAAACTGAGCATGAATTACAATAGCTAACCCAAGTTGATATTTTGTTTCTCTTGTTTCATTTAAAGAAGTAATTTTTTCTTTTACATACTTTTGTTCACTTACAAGACCCGCTATAAATTGTATTTTGCCAATTTGAGTTCCACCAGCATAATTACGATTAGATTCGACAAAGTATACTGGTCCTCCGCTATTCCCACCGAAAACATCAAAATCAAATAGAAACTTTTTAATTTTCTTAACCGGCATTAATGGAAAACTTGCAATTTTACCGCTTCGCAGAATAGGAAACCCAACATCATTCGCTTCTGCTCCATAAGGAAAGCCAAGACAGAATAATTCATCGCCAGGATGAATTTGGAATTCATGTAAAACTGTATCAGTAGCCAATAAATTAGCAGGCAATAAATCGAATTTAATCTCGTCGGAGAGTTGGACATACATTGCTGCAACATCAACATCCGGATGCTTAGTCCAAAGTGGATGACCTTTTTTTCTAATTGGAATCTGGATTGCTTTTTTTGAATAAGTATCACCACTTTTTTTTCTCAAATTCAAAGTTGCTATATCAGATTTAATGGTATCCAGAACATGTGCTGCAGTAATTAGAACATAGTATGCTTGTTTTGGATCTTTCTTCATAGGTTTACCAAGAATGAATACAGTTCCTAACCTTCCATCACCTTCTATTTTGAAAGTGCAATTCATTAATAGAGTATTAAGCTCAAAATCTTGTGCATAAGAGATGACTGAGCAAAATAAAATAAATATGAAAATATGTTTTTTCATTTTAGTGCCCTAACGGCATTATTTTTAAGCCGCCGCCCAAAACAGCAATGCAGCTTTGATAACGAACGCCAATAATTTTTAATTAACTTTTCTTTTACAATCTACTTTAAAGAGCAACTAACATTTACAGCGCAATATTTAAACTGCAAAAATGCCGAACAGTTTAAAGCGGTCGGCTTGGAAAACTGGTTATACAACATATTTTATTGAGATAACAAGTTTTTAATGTATTCTTCAAATTCATTTTTTGCTCTTATTGCAGCTCCCGTTTTTACATCTTGAGCTGCTGTTGAAACTGCAAGCATTCCTTTTTCATCATATTCTTCGAATCCACCATTGGAATTTATGAAGCCGTAATCTCTCTTTGTTAGTTTAGTGCCACTTTGTATCTTCCCATAGATTTCAAGATAAATTTTGTAATGTTCTTTCATTTTTTTCTCCAGGATATAATTAATGTTATGTAAAATATTATTCACTATTTTTATGTTCCGAACCATCTGTAATTTTTGGGACAATTTCATTCATTGTATAATGAACAAATTGTCTTCCTAAATTCGTTAACTCATAGAGTTCGACATCATCAAATGCACTTTTGTAAATATTTGACTGCGTCTGTGGTTTTTTTGTTTGTGGCTTAATAAACCTACCATTATAATCAGTTTGTCTATGTTGCCGAATAATATGCCCCAGACTTAAATCGTGAATTACCAGCTTGAATAAGTCAGCTTCAGGAGAATCCTCTCTTACATTTTCTCCGTAAATTTTTTGCCAAATGCTTAATCTTGTTATTTCTTTTGATTTATAAATTGTGCTAATAACTTTAAAATGTGTTTCACTGTAATTATCTATCCATTCAATAAATAATCTTATCACATCATCCGTTGCCAAAGTGCAGGAAGCCGCATTTGACAATAAGTTTCTAATGAAACCTCTTTTGGTTTCACTTTCTGCGGCTGACCAATCACGAAAGCATTTTTTCACCAATGATAAATATTCTTGACTCTGTATTCTTTCGCGGGTTCTCTCATCATTTTGGTCTATCCTCACCATAACTTCAAACATAGTTTGTCCAATTTCTTTTATCTCATCTTCTTGCATCTTCAACCATTTGGAGAATAAGCTGTTTATATATTCTTGTTCTCGTTCTGACCAAATACTGGCACCACCTCCAAGAGCACCACCGGCAAAAGGAATTAAACCGCTAACAACGCTTAAAGCAAATCTTGATATTTTTGATCCGCTTCGGCTATTAAGCGCATCCTCTAATTCTTTTTTGATATTTTCTTTTTCGTCAGCCATAATCACTTTTTATTGTTGTATAACGGCGTGGTTTTTAAGCCGCCGCCCAACACTACAATGCAGCTTTGAAAACTTCTGCCGATAATTATTTATAAATTCATTTTGTTTACTACACTAAAAAAGCAACTAACTTTTACAACGTAACTTTATAATTACACAAATGCCGAACAATTTAAAGCGGTCGGCTTGGAAAACTTGTTATATGCGGGAAGTATTTGTTTGACCTTCTTTAAGCTCTTTATGATCAAATCCGCAATTACTACATTTATAAGTGTAAGAACGAATAGTAGAACTAATAACTTTTAGTGCAGGCTTACCACAACTTGGACACATTTTTGCTGGAGAATTCTGAGAATTATTGAAAAGCGTGGAGTCAAATATTTTATTATAAGCCAACAAAAATAGAAGAATTAATATCGCTATTAGCAATATTAACATCATCCATCGGTAACTTATAATTGCTTCAATTTTGTTAAAAGTGCTAACGTCTATCCAGTTAAAGAGTACACTTAAAAGTAAAGAGATTAACGTTATTAGGAATCCTAACAATAGCAATCCTTTGTTTAACCTTATGTTATCCATATTAAATTCCACTAATTTTATTTGGATTAAACGGCTTCAATAAAATGCGACCAATGGTTTCTAAAACTGGTAATACTTTTAAAACAAATTTTATTACAAATAATATTATTGCGTAGTACCAATTGAGTATGAAAATCCATATCCAGAAAGCCCACATTAACCAATAAAATAATGCAAGCCATTTAGGTAATGGAATAAAATCTGCACCTTGTTTTATTGCTTGATTAATTCTCATATCAAAAGTTGTGATAGCAGCAACAAAGAAATAGAGGATTGTCAATATTATAATAATATTTGTTCCAATTGGCATATTGAAAAATTTGATTTGTTTCGAACTCATTGTGTTGGGATATGATTCAAAAGCGTTCAAAAATCTAGACATCTCTTCTAAAGGTCGGTTATGTAATAAAGTATAATTAAAAAGTCTCTTAGAATTTGTACAATACCAAAATGCAACAATCCCTTTTTGTTGAGTACCTTCTTGTGTTAATATTATATTAGCATAATTTACCTTGTAATTTGAAATTAAAATTTCCTTACGTGCTCCGATAATTTCTGCACTTAATTCAGGATGATAGTTAAAAACATTGAGCAAATTCTTAAGAATAGTATCAAAATACATCTCTTCTAATTCAGGGCTTTTTAACCAAGAAAGCGAAAATTCCAGATCGGAACTACCAATTAATCCTCTATCGAAATTCGCAGTGCCAGGTTTAATAATTTCTCCATTCTCACTAATAAAATATTCGGATAATTTGAGCTCGCTTGATATGGAGAAGTTAATACCATATTTGTCGAAGTTCTGAAGATTATTCTGACAAGCAGATAGCCATAAAAAAATTATAATTAGCAATAGTTTCTTCATACATTTCTCCGAGCATATAACTATTAATTATACTGCATGTAATATATATCTTAAGAATATAGATATGCACATGCTTGCATATCTATGTTCCAATTGTTTTGATTTTGTTCCATAAACTCAATATTTAAAAATAGGGTGTGCATATCTATCATCCTTAAGATATTCAGTCTAACGGACTTTTTACTCCCAATCCTCTGTTCAAAACATGAGTGTAAACCATTGTAGTTTTTACGGAATTATGACCTAGCAGTTCTTGTATTGTTCTTATATCAGCGCCATTTTCAAGAAGATGAGTTGCAAAAGAATGTCTAAAAGTGTGAGGACTGCCTGGTTTAATTATTCCAGCTTTCCTGATGGCTACTTTTACTGCTCTCTGAATTGTACTTTCATGAATGTGATAGCGGTGGATTAATTTATTCTCTTTATCATTAATAAACTTATTAGCCGGGAAAGCATATTGCCAGCCAAACTCTTTGCCAGCATTAGGATATTTCTTCTTAAGTGCATAAGGAAGTAATGTTTCGCCTTTGCCAATTAATAAAT
>DYJK01000148.1:4369-8481 GCA_020723165.1 Melioribacter roseus
TTGTGCTGTATATAAACAACATTAAGATGTTTTTTCAAATCAGGTATTATTGAAGAAGGGAGTACTGTGTGGCGGTCTTTTTCTCCTTTCCCATCACGTACTAAAATTTGTTTGTAGTCGAAATCAATATCTTTTATTCTAAGATTCAAACATTCAAATAATCGCAATCCGCTGCCGTACAATAGTGAAACTATTAACTTCGGAATTCCTCCAAAATGTTCAAATATTTTTTCTACTTCTCTTTTGGAAAAAACAACCGGAAGATGTTTAACTCTTGCGGAATGTTTCAGATCGGTAAGCCAGCCGACATCTTTTTTCAACACATTTTTATATAAATATAAAATCCCCTGAAGAGCTTGATTTTGTGTTGAAGATGAAACGTGTCTTTCGATGACTAAGTGGTTTAAATAATTTCTAATCTCATCAGCACCTAATTTTTCGGGATGAGTTTTTTTGTTAAATATTATGAATTGTTTTATCCATGAAATATAGCTTTCTTCTGTTTTTGGTGAGTAGTGATTTGTCCGAAGTGTTATTCTGACTTGCTCTAATAGTTTTGGTTTGTTTTGAGTTACCGGAAAAGAAACCATCCATGCCCTCATAACCTTTTTGTCATGCTTGCCCACCGATTTCTTGGCGGGCTTGCTCGCCGTATTTTGGCGGGAAATGGTTAATGACACTTGAAAACTTGGCGGCAAGTTAATTCAAGTTCTGTTTTTTGTCAAATGCCCATCCCGTCTGCGCCGGGCAAGCCCACTTCCTTCCCAAGGGAAGGGCTTTTAAATCGCTCGTGACCTTGAAGGTTTAGGCAACCTTCAAGGTCTCGTGTGTGTTTTTAAATTTATTCTTCTATATAAACAGCCGTACCGCAAGCAGAGACCATTAACATGCTGCCTTGTCCGATTGTCTCAAAATCTAAATCAACCCCGATTACAGCGTTGCCGCCTAAAGTTTTTGCTTGCTCAATCATTTCTGCAATTGCAATATCTTTAGCTTGTCTTAACTCGGATTCATAAGCAGCAGATCTGCCGCCTACAATATCACGGATACCGGCAAGAAAATCTTTTATAATGTTTGCGCCTAATATTGCTTCTCCCGATACTAACCCGAGATATTTGATTACCTTTTTACCTTCTACTGTATTTGTAGTTGTTATTAACATATTGCCCTCATTAGTTTTTTTCTTGTACTAATATAAAATTCTTTATTTATTTTTCACATGCGAAGTTGAAATGTTGTTATAATATTTGATAACCATGCCGGGCAAATCTGCCAATCTTCATTAAAATTCATTACATTTGACAAGTAAAAAATCTACTACGGGCAAAATTCACTAATAATTCTTAGTTAAGTTGGATCTAGCAAAACAATACATAATACAGTGCATAATTTCGGCAGCCAACAGTCTCCGGCTAAGTTCTGAAAAAATTGAAACTGTTGCTATTCTGCGTGAAAAGTTCAATAAAACTGAAAATCTTTGCGAGGAAATCAAAAATTTCAAAAGAGTAACAGAACTTTCCAAGTTAGGGATCAAGTTAGGAGAGCTTGAAAATTATATTGAAAGCGGTAAACTTGATTTTCTCAAATTGTCGGATAAATTCAAAGAACATAGTTATAATTTAGTCCGCGAGATTAATTATGTGCTCGATGTTGTTACTCCCCAGATGATGAGAAACATCTTCCAGAGTTTCGAAAATGAGGTTATCAACGTTGACCTAACAAAACGTGATGCAGTAGAAGAAGATAAGAATGAGAATAAGAAGCAAATGGCGCTGCCTAAAAGATCGCGTGCCGATGAGCTGAAAGAAGCAATAATATTTGATGAATTAAACCGGGAGAATGGTTTTAGTTTTGAAAATTACGAAGAGAAAGTGCTGCGCCCGGTAAAAGACCTGGATTCATTTTTAAACAGAGTTGCCAAGTACGATTTTACGGAAAGTGAAATCAATAATTATGTAAAAACAATGAATGATAATGCCGAGCTTTCGAAGAAAATCGGGTTTGAAATACTATCGAACATGCACAAAATATTTTCAGCCGGATTAGACCAGGTTAACCAGAAGAAAATTGCCCCGAGTCCTAACGTAATTGAATCACTTCGTGCTTGTTTAATTGTAATTGTTGCTGTTATCAGGGGGAAAGAGGTTGATATTACAAATTACTTAACACGTGCAGAAAATTTTGGCAAGTCTATTTTACAAACCAAGAAGGTAGTATAATGGAATTATATGCAGTTATAATGGCTGGCGGTGTTGGCTCAAGATTTTGGCCTAGAAGTAAAGAGAGAAAGCCCAAACAATTGATCCGGATATTCGGCGAAAATACAATGATCCAGGATACCGTTAACCGTCTTAAAGGTTTGGTTAAGAATGAAAATATTTTAGTCATCACTAATAAAATTCAGAAACTACGTGTGATTGAGCAGCTCCCCGATATTCCAAAAGAAAACATTATAGATGAACCGTTTGGTAAAAATACCGCCGCTTGTATCGGTTTAGCATCGGTGTTAATTAAACAAAAAAATCCCGAAGCTGTTACTATCACGCTTCCATCGGACCACTTAATAAAAGATGAAGAAGAATTTCGTAAATGCCTTTCAACTGCAGCTAACTATGCTTATGAGAAAAAAGGATTGGTTACAATTGGTATTACTCCTACCAGACCCGAAACGGGTTACGGCTATATCCAGTTTGATGAAAACTTAATTCAAAACGGGATTTATAAAGTTTTAACATTTGCAGAAAAGCCGAATGTTGCTACCGCAAGACGGTTTATTGAAAGCGGTGATTTTTTATGGAACTCCGGAATTTTTATCTGGCGTGTTGATACAATCCTTGATCAAATAAAAAAATACTTACCCGATCTTTCCGACGGTTTAGAAAAAACTGAAAGTGCAATAAACACACCTAATTTTGAAAAGGAATTAGTACAAGTTTACGGTCAGTTAAAAAGTATTTCGATCGATTATGGAGTGATGGAAAAATCCGATATTGTTTACTTAACCAAAGCAGATTTCTACTGGAATGATGTTGGAAATTGGGAAGCGGTTTATGAAATATCCGATAAGAACGACGAAGGTAATGCGATGATCGGCGACATATATGCAACGAACACTTACGGTTCGTATATTTTTTCACCACATAAATTTACTGCTGCAATTGGTGTTGAAAATTTAATTATCATCAATACTAACGAGGCTCTGCTTGTCTGCCATAGAAATAATGCTCAAGATGTAAGGCAGATTGTTGATTATCTCAAAATGAATAAACGTTCAGAACTAATTTGATGAAAAGAGCTGTAACCGAATACGAAATTATTAAGCTGATTAAGAATGGTGTTAAGGAAATCAAACTTTCTGCCGATGATGTTTTAACGCCATTGGCAATAGATAGAATCAAGTATTCCGGTCTGACTGTTATTCGCGGCGAACAAAAAGAAACTTATCAAACAAATTTCAAGAACAAAATTGTTATCGGTTCCGATCACACCGGCGTTCATGTAAAAAAGATACTTGTAGAATTTCTTAAATCAAAATCATATGAAGTATTGGATGTTGGTACTTACAGCGAAGAATCAGTCGATTATCCCGATATTGCATTCAACGTTGCAAATAGAGTAGCAAACAAAGAATATGAGTTTGGAATAATAATCGATGCAACCGGTATCCCCTCAGCTATTACGGCGAATAAAATCCCCGGTATACGTGCTGCAACTTGTTATAATGAATTTTCTGCCAAAAGCTCCCGCGAACATAACAATGCGAACGTTTTAGTACTTGGTGCACGTGCATTAGGCGAGGAAACACTTAAATCAATTACCGCAGCATGGCTAACATCTTCATTTCTTGGTGATCGCCACCAAAGACGGCTCGATAAAATTACGGCGATTGAACAGAAGTATTCGAAGAAATAAAAAGGATAGACCACGGATGATACTGATAACGCGGATTTTCGCTGATGCAATTCGTGACGACCTCCCGCATAGCGGGACAAGCTGTTTAAGTCCGTTTAATTTGTGGTCTATTGGGTTGTTAAATTGACAACATTATATTCGACACAAACTCAGATCAAATTTTGTCAATTCATAATCCTTAATTAAATTTGTCCACAAAA
>DYJK01000149.1 GCA_020723165.1 Melioribacter roseus
ATTCGACTTATCAATTTAGTATTACAACAAATAGAAATTTAGTTGCTAACTTTTTGGATATAACTTCTGTAGAAAGAGAAAATGGAATCCCAACTAATTATTTTCTATCGCAAAATTTTCCTAATCCATTTAATCCAGCGACAAAAATACAATTTGGTTTACCAAATGAAAGGAATGTCAGATTAAGTATTTTCAATTCTATTGGACAAGAGATAGCTGTATTAGTAAATCAACAATTATTAGCGGGTTTTTATTCAGTAGATTTTAATGCAATGGGAATTCCCAATGGTGTTTATTTTTACCGTTTGTCAGCTGGTTCATTTTCCCAGACAAAGAAATTTGTTTTACTAAAATAGGAGCGAATCGCCGATTTGCACTTACGCCTTTTCAGAAAAAAATTCGAATAGAATTTATTTAAAAGGCACCTCTAAATCATTACAAATTTTCTTTGCATATGATTCGTTAAGAAAAAGCAGAATAGATTCATCTGATTTTCTTAAAAATTTATAAGCTTACTGATTGTATTTTGGCTTTGTGGTGTTATTAAAAACAAAATATCAATCTACATCCTATTGAATTATCGCAATGAACGACATGGTGATTCCATTGCATATATTGTAATAGAAAAACAATATCTTATATAGAAAATCATTTAACGAAATAGTGTTTGTAAAGAAGTAGAATATTTGACTTTTGCCCATTTCTCTTGCTCATACTTCTTGCCTTTTACAATTCTACATCTCAGCAATTTTTCTCAATTTTTAATAACTTTGCGTCCGTTAGTTTTAAGATTAATATAAAAGATGACTGATTATCAATTAAAAGATAGAGAAAAAGCGATACTCCGTTTTGTGATTCACCAGTTTATACTTACAGCAAACCCAGTAGGTTCACGAAATGTGTCAAAGAAATATGATGTCGGGCTTTCACCAGCATCGATACGGAATATCATGTCCGATCTCGAAGAATTAGGATTTCTAAATCATCCGCATACATCAGCCGGAAGAGTGCCTACGGATAGGGGTTACCGTGTTTATGTGGATTCGTTGATGGATCCACCGGTATTGGATACGCAGATGAAACAAATGATAAATGTTAATCTTGGCAGTGCGTCATCTGATACAGAAGAACTATTAAAAATAACAACACATGTCTTAAGTGATCTTACCAATCAGCTTGCTTTGGTAACCTATCCAAAATTTGAACAAGCTGTTTTAGAAAAAATTCAGATTGTTCAGCTTTCTTCTACAAGAATTTTAGTTGTAGTTACAGTAAAAGCCGGGTTAATAAGAACGATTACATTAGAAATAAGTGCAGAAGTTAAAGATGAACAGATTCTTACTGTTCAGCAATTTCTAAATGAAAAATTAGCCGGATTAAAATTTTCGGAAATACGTAATACATTCGAAGATCGTATACGCGATTTTAACAGCGAGTCGTATCAGCCAATCATACGCGTTTTTTTAGATTCTGTTGATAAAATTTTCACAGATATAAGCAGTGAAAAAGCTATAATTACCGGCACGAAAAATATTCTAAGACAGCCGGAATTTATTGATCACGAACAATTCCAAAGTGTGATTGAACTTGTAGAGAATAAAGACATTATTATTCACATTATGGATAAGGATGATCCATTACCGGATAAAGATGTTACTGTTACTATCGGGCAAGAAAATGAAGATGAAAAATTTTCTGATTACAGTATGGTAACAAAAGAATATAAAATCGGTGATTTAAAAGGAACACTTGGAATAATGGGTCCCAAGAGGATGGATTATTCCAAAATTATTGCTGCTGTTGTTTATATAGCAGAACAACTAACTCAAGAATTAACCAAACAACACTAAATTTATGGGTAATATGAACGATCAAAACAATAAAGACAAAGAAATAAAAAACAAAGAAGATTTAACCCCTGAACAAGATAGTAATAAAATTGAAATCGAAAGGGGACAGAAAGAAATTCCAAAGGTTGAGGAAGAATTAAAATCTGCTCTTGAAAAAAATCAAGAACTCGAAAAACAATTTAATGAATATAAAGATGCATACATTCGTAAACTTGCCGAGTTTGAAAATTATAAAAGAAGAACCGAGAACGATCAATTAAATCTATTAAAGTATGCGGCTGAACCTTTCATAAAAAGTGTCCTTACAGTTTATGATGATCTTGAAAGATCCCTAGAGCATGTTAACGACAATAATAGTTTCGAATCACTCAAAAAAGGTTTGGAACTTGTTTACGATAAATTTACCAAAATTCTTGATTCCCAAGGAGTTAAGAAAATTGATGCAAAAGGAAAACCATTTGACGTTGAATTACACGAAGCACTAATGCAGCAGCCGGTGGAAGGGGTTCCGCCTCATACGGTACTTGACGTTATTGAACATGGTTATTTGTATAAAGACAAAGTTATTCGTCACGCAAAAGTTATTGTTAGTGCGGAAATGATTTCGCATGATCAAAATAATTCGTCCGGTTCATCGGATACAAATTTATAGGAATGGTTAATATGGCTAAGAAAGATTATTACGAAATATTAGGTGTAGGCAAATCCGCAACACAAGATGAAATTAAAAAAGCATACCGTAAACTTGCTATGCAGTATCACCCGGATAGAAATCCCGGCAATAAAGAAGCTGAAGAAAATTTTAAGGAAGCAGCCGAAGCTTACGAGGTTTTAAGCAACGATGATAAACGTGCCAAATATGATCGTTACGGTCACAGCGGATTAAAGGGCGGACAAGATTTTCATAGCTATCAAAATGTTAATGATATCTTCAGCAATTTTTCGGATATTTTTGGAAGCGCGTTCGGGGGTTCGTCAATATTCGATGAGTTCTTCGGAGGAAGTGCCTCTCAAAGATCAAGGCAGCGTTCTGCCGGCATACCTGGTTCCGATTTAAAAGTTACTTTAAAGCTTACACTCGAAGAGATTGCTACCGGTACAACAAAAAAAGTGAAAATAAAAAAGTACAATAAGTGTGCGTCATGTAATGGAACCGGTGCAAGAACATCGAGCGCATTTAAGACATGCTCGGTTTGCAACGGCAGTGGGGAAATCAGACAAGTCTCCCGATCGATCTTCGGGCAATTTGTAAACATAACAACTTGTAACAACTGCGGCGGTACCGGCAAAGTTATTTCCGATCCGTGCCCCGATTGCTCAGGTGATGGAAGAGTGCACGATGAAACCACTATCAAAATAAATGTACCGTCCGGTGTTTACGATAATAGTTATATGACTTTGCGCGGAGAGGGGAATGCCGGCAAAAACGGCGGCTCTGCCGGGGACATAATTGTTGTGTTCGAAGAATTACAACATGAATATTTTACACGCGACGGTGACAACGTTATTTATGAACTTTATATCAGTTATCCCGAAGCTGTATTAGGTACTGAAGTGGAAGTTCCTACATTGAATGGTAAAGCTAAATTAAAAATTGAACCCGGAACGCAGCCCGGTAAATTTTTAAAGATGCGAGAGAAGGGAATCCAGCATTTAAATAGTCACGGTGCCGGGGACCAGCTTGTTAAAATAAATATTCACGTTCCTAAAAATATTTCAGCTAAAGAAAAAGAGATGCTTAAAGAATTGCAAAAGATGCCGAATATTAAAGCGTCTTAATTTTATTTTGTGTGGAATTTGTGTTCTCACATTATGGAGCCGAACGTCAAATTCTTCGAAAAAATATCGCGCAAAATTGGTTTTACTCAATCTGAATTCAAGATAATTCTTTTTATTGTCAGTGCTTTTTTTGTGGGGGCAGTTGTAAATTTAATTAAAGAGGGTGAAAGAAAAAGTACGCTGCTTGAATATAACTACAGTAAAGAAGACAGTATTTTTTTGAATACCGATAAACAAGTTGAAAGAAAAGACGGTACTGAAAAATTGTTGGAAAAAGGAGTTGCTTCTAAACGGGAACTTTTGGATTTTAGGAACGCAAAAAATAATGAGAACAAAGGGGATAATAGTTCTACCGTTAATGAATTAATTAATATTAACAGTGCAACGGCAGAGCAATTAGCAACTTTACCGGGCATCGGAGAAAAGACCGCTCAAAACATCATTAACTACAGAAGTGAGCATGGCAAGTTCAAACAAATAAATGATCTGATGAATGTTAAAGGTATCGGTAAAGCTAAGTTCGATAAATTAAAAAATATAATTACTGTTAATTGAAATTAGAAAGTAGTGGAGGAAGAATGAGCTCAAAAGGCAATTCGTGGTATGTTCATACTATAATGTACGTTATTATAGCAATCTTGGTATTTGTACTTATTAAAGTTGCTTACTTAGACCCTAACGAAGTGATAGAACAAGAAGCTTATTACAAATCGGAATCAAGATTAAGAATGTCTAATCTGCGTTCAGCAGAAAGATTGTGGCAAGTTAAATTTGGTAAGTTCACAGATAATTTAGATAGTCTAATTGCATTTGTTAAGAATGATCCTAGTGTTAAAAAAGCTGTTGAAGGAACTGATACAGTTACCGGGAGACCAACAAACCCGTTTGTTAATTTGACTGTTGGTAGTTTTGTTGTTGATTCTGTAAACCATTCGCCTAAATCCGGTTTAAGATACATTGTTCAAATTGATACTACCGAACAATCTGATACTGTAATTGATAGAAGAGGAAATATTTTGAAGATCGATAAAGTTAGAACAATTGGACAAAGATATTTTGTAGGATGCCCTGATGGTTACGGCAGTATAGGTGATGTTAGAAGCGATGCTATGAAAAACACAGCATCATGGGAATAAGAAAATTGAATGCCTCTATTTCGTAATCAAGTTGGAATTAATCTTACTGAAACTAAACTACAGCTCGTTGAAATAAGCCATAAGAATGATTCATTCTACCTGGAGAATGTTGATCAGTTAATCTTGAAAGAATCGATTAACCCCGATCTGCCGGAATCAAAACTGATTGCCATCCTCCAGGATTCCTTCACAAAACTAAATCAGAAAAACAATCTCACTTCCATATATTATTCATTTTGTCTTCCGAATAATTTTTTCAAGATTTTCGAAATACCGTTTGAACCTACATTAACCAAAAAAGATTTGGTAGAACATTTGAGATGGGAGTTATCGGTTTTGTTTCCCCAAATAGATGAGCAAAATTATTTGATCCAGTTTGTAGAAGTGAATAAGACTTATGCACGCCAGCAAAGTAAGGCGATAGTTTTTGCTCTGGATAAAAATATAATTAACTGTTTTAACAAATTTTGCAAATCGAACAATCTTGAATTAAAATATATCGATAATGCGCATTTGGCATCGAATGCTTTTCTTCATCTTTCTAAAGCATTTGAAAAAAATGAAATCACATTAAGTATTTATATTGATCAAAGCTATTCGTCAATTGCAGTCATAGAAGGAGTTACGCCGTTCTTTTTCAAAGTAACGAATGAAAGCGGATTGAATTTTTTGGACCAGCTTCAATTATTGGTTAAACAGCTCGAAGAAATTAATATTGGTTTGAACAGTATAAGTAAAATAATTTTATCAGGACAGAGTGTAACTGACGATTTCCTTTCGAAAATTTCAACTATCCTTAACGCAACAATTATTAAGATTAATCCTTTTGATAGATTAAAGGTTGAAGAGAAACTGAACAGTAACCGGCTTATTACTTCGCAGTTCAACTCATTTACCGCGGCAACCGGTATCGCAATTAGAATTATATGAGAATCATTTCCGGCATATACGGCGGCAGAACAATTAAATTTCCGAAATCTGATCTAGTTAGACCTACAACAGATAAAGTTAAAGAGTCACTTTTTAATTATTTAACTCATTCATTTGATCTTGAGAACATAAAGGTTTGCGATATATATGCCGGTTCCGGTTCACTTGGTTTGGAAGCTCTAAGCCGTTGGGCATCCGAGGTTCACTTTGTTGAAAAAGATTTCCATGTTTCTAAAACATTAAAAGAGAATATCGATTCACTCAAAGCCGGTGAATCATGTAAAATATTTAAGATGGAAGCACTGAAATTTTCAAAACTTAACGAACATGATGAATATGATCTTATACTTGCCGATCCACCATTTTTTAAAAATGATATACATGATGTTGTTGTTAATCTGCTAACCAGAAAATTCTTGAAACCGGGCGGCATAATTTTAATTGAAAGGTCAATTCAAACTAAGGATGAAGATATTAAAGCGTTTAATTGTGAACCATTTAAGAAGATTGGCGATAGCTTGATTTATCAGTTCATTGCCGGCTAATTTTAGCATAAATTTTATTAGAATTTAAATTCTATCCGAGTTATTTTAATCCAACCAAAAACAGAAGAATAATTATGGCAAAAGTAATTTACCCCGGCACTTTTGACCCGGTAACAAACGGACATATTGATATAGTTAACCGTGCTGTTGAATTATTCGATGAAGTGATTGTAACAGTTGCAAAAAATCCATCCAAGACAAGTTTGTTTACTGTTGAAGAAAGAGTAGAAATGCTTCGCGAAAGTCTGAAAGAATTTAAGAGTGTTCACATCGATTGGTTTGACGGATTGGTTGTCGACCATGCAAAACAAGTTGGTGCAATTGGAATTATTAGAGGATTGAGAGCTGTGAGCGATTTTGAATATGAATTCCAGATGGCGCTGATGAATAGAAAACTTGCCGGTGATATTACTACAATTTTACTTATGCCGCATGCAAGATATACATATTTGAATTCTACGATTGTTCGTAACCTTGCTCAATTCCACGGTGATGTTTCGGAATTTGTTCCGCCGATTGTACTAAAGAAGCTCAAAGAAAAATTTAAATATTAAAAGCAGTACTCGGTAAATAGTATAGAGTATTGAGATAGCCAAAATTTTAATACTGATTACTCAATACTCTGTACCCTAATCTTTTTTCACATTTCTTTTTCTACGTATAGAATTCTTCCTTCCTGGAACTGCCCGGTTAATTTGTGTTCTTCGCTTATATAAACAACGCCCGGTTCATTATGCGGTTCGCCCAACTTTGAATGGAAAGATTTAAGTCCACCGAGATATTTTCTTACATCGCATACATAAACAAGATCGCCTACTTCAGCTTCCATCTTTTTCATATCGGCGCCAGAGACATTAACGTAATCATGATTATCTTTTCTTTGTTTCCAGTTTACTTTTACAATTTCACCTTCGCGTTCGTTAATCTTTCCACCCTTGAAAATTTCTTTAGCGCGGTGAATAGACCACGCAGTCAATCCGTCTGTATGTTTCGCCGGGTCGTAATGGATGTAATATTGCGCAGTTAGTGATACTAAAATTGTCATTGCTAACGTTGCGAATAACAGAAAATATAAACCGCCGAGATTAAACCAAACTAATAACAATGCAACACCAATAGCTGCAATAAAAACTTTCATTAGATTATCATGATTACCATAATTTCTAATTTTATTAACGATTGTTTTTTGCCAATGGAAAGTTTTAGTTATAATAACAGCAACACCAATACAAACCACCGTATTATAAAGTGCGCTAATGTATGTGTACGGATGAACCGGGTCCAAAGGTGTTCCGTGTGCAAAAGGAGTGATCAAAAAATCAGGATAGCGTGCACCCAGGATCATTAGCGATGAACCGCCGAGGAATGTTGCAAGTACACCGGCCGGTGTAAACTTTCGCCAGAATACACCAAGGAAGATCGCTGTTACTAAAGGTGGTGTTAATGTTGAATGGAAATATCCATGTGCCTCATAAACCGTTGGGTACTGGCTGAATGGAATAGTTGCAATTATACCCAATCCGGTAATTACAATTGAAGCAATTCTTGCCGCTCCCAATTCTTTTTTTGCTTCTTGTTCGGCAGTACCAACTTTTTTCTTCAACAATTTTTTTATCGGGTGATGCACATCGTTCATATAAACAGCAGCTATCGCATTAATGAGCGAATCTACAGTTGAAAGAAGCGTTGCGGTTAATGCGGCTATTACAAATCCAAATACGCCGGTCGTAGAAATTATGTGTGTAACAGCTATAAAAACCTCGTCTGGATTTACATTTGTATTTAGTTGTGATGGAACCATTTCTGTTAAAGCTTTACCAATCCATCCGGCGTTACCAACAACTATTGCCGAAAGCGGCAGCATAAATAACACATTGAACACGGCGGCTTTTCTTCCTTCATCAACACTCTTGGCCGACATGAATCTCATTATCAATCCCATGTTCATAAATAAAAATCCAACTGAGCCGGCAACACCATCTTGCCAGAAAATTCCCACGAAATTGAAATCAGGCGGTTTGTTGAAATCAGCGAGCGGCAGCCTCCAATCTGCCGGAAGAAGATGCCAGAATGCATCCAGACCTCCAACGTAATTGATGCCCATTAGAAAAATTAAGAACCCGGCAAACAGAAGTATCAATCCTTGAAGTAAATCCGTAAAAATTACAGCGGTCTGTCCGCCGAATGTTGTATACGTTCCGGTGATAACTGCTATAGTGATAAT
>DYJK01000150.1 GCA_020723165.1 Melioribacter roseus
TAGCCGGTTCATTCAACCGAATGACAAAAAATGTTAAGGAAGCTTACAACAACCTAGAGAGAATGCAAAATATTTTGAAAGATAACGAAGAACGACTAAGAATTTATATCGAAAAAACTATGGAAGGCATTTCGTTTACAAAATTAGAACCCCCGATGCCGCTCGATCTTTCTCATTACGATCAGGCGGTTTACTATTTAAATCATGGCGTTATCTCCGAGGCTAACCAGGCACTGGCAAAAATGTATGGTTTTGAAAATCCTAAAGATATGTTAGGAAAAACTTTGCGTGATTTTTGGATTGGTTCGGAAGAAGAATTGATTGAAGGATTGCTTCCCTGGGTTAAAAACAATTACCTTCTTGATGATCAAATTACAACAGAAAAAGATATTAATGGTAAAGTCCATTATTTCCAAAACAATTCTGTAGGATTATTTAACAACAACGATTTATTGGGTGTGTGGGGTGTTCAGAGAGATATTACCGATAAGATTATCATAGAAAAAAACCTACGTAACAGTGAACATAAATTAAGAACCATTTTAGATTCTGCTCCTTTCGGTACACAATTATATGAACTAAATGAGAAAGATCAATTGATTATTACTGCGGCAAATTTAGCCGCCGATAAAATTCTCGGTATTTCTCATAAACCCTTAATAGGCAAGTCTCTTGAAGATGCTTTCCCTTCAATTATCAATACAGATATACCACAAAAATACCGCCATGTTGCGCTAACCGGGGAAAATTTTCACACAGATCAAGTTACACAAAAAGGTGAGAAAATTATCGCTGCATTCGAAATTTTTGCTTTTAGAACAAGTTATAAAGAAATGGTTGTTTTTTTCAGAGATATCTCCGAACAAAAAATTTCAAAACAATTAATTGATAAATATGTTAAAGACCTGGAATTGAAAAATGCAGAGTTGGAAAGATTCACATATACGGTATCGCATGATCTAAAGAGTCCGGTGATTACCATAAAAGGTTTTTTGGGTATGATAGTAAACGATGCAAAGGAAGGACGCTTTGACCGGATTGAAAAAGATATTATACGGATTGCCAACGCTGCCGATAAAATGCAAGAACTCCTCGATGATTTGTTAAACCTATCACGAATTGGAAGAATTGTAAATCCATCTTCTACTTTTTCGATGTCCGAAGCAGCATTAGAATCTGCTGATTTACTACAAGGTCAAATAAAAGAAAAAAATATTAATCTGATTATAGATAAAGATATGCCGGCTGTCTATGCTGATAAATATAGAATTCGGGAGGTTTACCAAAATCTTATCGAAAATGCAGTTAAAAATATTGGTCACAGTGATTCGCCGAGCATAGAAATAGGTTGCAAAATTAATAATGAAAACATACTTTATTTTGTAAAAGACAGCGGTATAGGTATAAAGAGTGATTACCACGAAAAAATATTTGAGCTGTTTGAAAAGTTGGACCCAACAAGTGAAGGCACCGGTATCGGTTTATCACTAGTTAAAAGAATAATTGAATTTCACGGGGGGGAAATTTGGGTTGAATCCGATGGAATAGGTAAAGGATCAACATTCTTCTTTACGCTTGGAAATAAAAAGCAACCGGGGTAATTATGAAAGGAGAGAAACTAAGAATACTCTTGGTAGAAGATAACGATGACCATGCAGAGTTAGTTGCCCGTAGTTTAGAGCAGCATCATATTCCAAATAAAATACACCGCATCAGTGATGGCGAGTCCGCCATTGAATATTTAATTCACACCGGCAAATACTCCGACATTTCTTTAAATCCGCTCCCACATTTGATTTTATTAGACCTTCGATTACCAAAAATTGACGGTTTAAATGTTTTGAAATATATTAAAAATCATTCCGGGCTTAAACAAATTCCGGTTGTTATACTTACATCATCAGAATCGCTGAAAGATATTCATAACTCTTATTCTAATTATGCCAACAGTTACCTTGTTAAACCGATCGATTATAACAAGTTCAAGAAAATGATGGATGATATAGGATTTTATTGGCTTAACTGGAATAAAAATCCATCGTTAACAATTTAATACCGCCGGATTATAATGAATTCTATCAAACGAATATTGATTGTTGAAGATGAGATTGCTCACTTTGAACTTATAGAACGCGGATTTGAACGGAGGCAGAGTGAGTTCGCACTTAAAAGAGCTGTTAATATTTCCGAAGCACTTATACAAATTAATTTATTCAAACCCGATCTAATTATTTCAGACTGGAAACTTCCGGATGGCAATGGTACGGAATTGATTTTAAAAGATAGTAGAGGTAACGCTACACTACCCATCATTTTAATGACAAGCTATGGTAACGAAAATTTTGCTGTAGAAGCTCTTAAGCTGGGTGTTATTGATTATATAGTTAAATCCCCCGAAACATTTTCGGATATGGTCCATATATGCGAAAGAACTTTTCGTGAGTGGGAAGCAATTATAGAAAAGAGAAAAATGGAAGACCGTATAAGAAAACTTTCATCCGCGGTCGAGCAAAGTAAAGTAATTGTTATGATAACAGATATTTATGGTACGGTTGAATACGTAAATCCTAAATTTGAACAAGTTACCGGTTATTCTATCAACGAGGTTGTAGGACGGAAAGCTTCTTTAATCAAATCAGATTCTACCGACCCGGAAGTATTCACAAATCTCTGGGGTACTATCAAATCCGGTAAAGAATGGAAAGGAGAATTCCTGAATAAAAAGAAGAATGGCAATTTATACTGGGAGGCGGTTTCCATTACTCCTATCCGCGATGAAAACGGGTACATCACAAATTTCTTAAAGATTGGTGAAGATGTTACCGAATCAAAAAATTTACATATTGAACTTGAAAAAGCACTCGAAAGAGCTGAAGAATCTGTTAGGTTAAAAAGTTCTATACTGGCAAATATGAATCATGAATTGCGCACCCCGTTAATGGTTATACTTGGGATGAATCAATTACTCATCGATGAGATATCCGACGATTCGCATAAACAAATGCTGGAAAGAGTGATTGAATCCGGTAAGCGATTGATGAACACTTTAAATTCTATATTGGATCTATCGGAAATTGAATCTGATAAAACGTCTTTCAAATTGACAGAGTATTCTCTTGATCAAAATCTTGAAATACTTTTTACTTTATACGCTAGGAAAGCAAAAGAGAGAGAACTTAACTTTAATTACCAAATTAGTTCTAACGGTTTAATAATCCTTGTTTACGAAAGATTTTTTGAACAGACATTAGTTAACCTTATCGATAATGCAATCAAGTACACACCCTCAGGCAGCATTAATATTACGGTTGATAAAGAAATGATCGACAACCAGTCCTGGGCAAAATTTTGTATTAAGGATACCGGCATTGGAATTGCGAAAGAGAATCTCGACCTGATATTTGAAGAATTTAGACAAGTAAGCGAAGGCATGAATCGAAGTTTTGAAGGTTCTGGATTGGGGCTTACGATAGTAAAAAAAATGGTTGAGGTTATGCATGGAAATATTCAAGTTGAAAGTGAGTTGGGTAAAGGATCGATCTTTACTGTTCGTTTCCCGGTGATAAATAGTTAATCAAATACCTTTAACAATAAATCATAATAATCTTAAAAACTCGCTTCGGCTAAGCGGGTCTGTGTACTATTTTTGTGGTTGATTTAAATAAAAAAATAGGATAGGCAAAGACTGTTTACCTACCCTACTCTAATTTGCTTGTACGAGAAGCTTAATTTTCTTTAAATTCTTTAATGATGGCGGCAGCTACTTTGTTAATGACTTCGTCTGAGTCATAAAATTTGTTTTGCATTTTCTGTTTGATCTCTTCAAGTCTTTGTGAACCCAGATCGGCTTTTACTATTTCTCTTGCCTCTGTAGAAATTTCTATTCTATCTTTCGGCTTGTTAGAGATGTTTGATTCGGGTTTACCGACTATGTTAGGACTTTGTGAAAACCCATTATTTGAAATACCTTTTATTTCCAAAGTATCACCTGATGTATTTTGTAATTTTCTTCCGGTTATTCAAACTGGATATTTCTCTTTCCAGTTTACTTACTTCTTTCCTGAACTTTCCTATTATATTATCGTAAGATTCTTCAATTAGTTTAGCCTTCATTATCAATTCGGGATCATACTCTGCCAGATTATTTATACCATATTTTTCCGCCAATCCTTTCTTTAAGCTTTGTATAACCATCATTGTTTCCATCGAAAATTGGAATTTTTCTTCAAAATTCTCTGATGTAATCGATTGAATCTGTGTTTGGAGATTGCTGAATAACTCTTTAATTGCACTTGTTTTAATTTTTAATTCATTCATCATAAATTAGACTTCTGAAGATGTTGATGAAAAATAATTCTGGTATGTAAGCATCTGCGCAAGCTGCATTTGTAATTTTATATACTTTTGTCTTAGAACCTCGGCACTTTTATCTATCCTTTCTTGTGCTGCCTCGATGGAATCAGATAAATAAGTGATAGTCTCATTATAAGTGTTAGTCGAATTTGCTATATAGCCGGTTGTTCCGAGATAAGGATTTATCCTATCGTACATAGTTGCGGCTATACCGTTTGTGGAAGTAAATAAGGCAATGACTTCCGAAAGATTATTTTCTACTGCACTTTCAAATGTAGTTGTATCACTTAAGGTTAAACCGCTATCAACATTAAAAGTAATTCCTAATTTTGAAAGTGAATTTATCTGGCTGGCGGAAATACCACTTACAGTTTGATAACTATATGAATTTAGTGATGACATTAAAGAAGAAGCTGTTGAATCACCTAAAAACACTCCTCTTGTTGTACCGTCTGTTGTCGAATTCGTTTTTATATAAGTATAGACATTATTAAATGTGCTGATAAATTCTTCTATCTTAGCTTTGATCGTGTCAACGTCTTTACTAACCGAAACATAAACCGTTGTATCGGTTGATTGCATAGTTGATTTCAAAGTAACCGTAGAACCATCTATAAGATCATCAATTGCATTGGAATTCCTTTCGACATTAATACCATTGAATGCGAGTTTTGCATTTAATTGATTTGTAGTATATAAAAATCCGGGTGTATCTAATCCGCTATCATTCTGAACATACGAGGTGCGTGAACTTCCTAAGTTGAGTCCAACAGATGCTAACGCCGTTCCGGAGCCGGTATCTGAGAGCGAGGTAATTTTATAATCGTAACCAGAATTTTTTGCAGTAAGTGATAATTGTGAATTACCGGTAACCGGTGTAAAAACAGATGCTGTAACTAATCCGGAAGATGCTTGCTCTTTAACATTTGCTGTAATTCCCAGTTCACTTAACAACGACCCGGTATCACTCTTAAATGAAATGTAATTTGATGAATCATTAACTGTTACTTTTAATTGGTAGTTACTTCCGTCAACGACTTTTTCGGCAGTTATACCGGAGATATCGTTTAGCTGTGTAACTATACTGTCTAAAACATCGCTGTATGTACCGCCCGAATAATTAATAGTCGTTTCATCGCCATTAAGGTCAACAACAAAAGACCCGGTTGAAGCTGTACTGCCGGTAACCGAAGATGAAGTTACAATGGCTTGATCATTTTGAATAGCTGCTTGGATTTTTGTCATCAGATCTTTATTCGAAATTACTCCACCGGTAAAATCACCGCTAACAAGATTTAGAGTAATTTTGCTTATAATCTCGCCGCCTTCACCATCACCGGTTCTGATTTCAAAATCGTGGCTCCCTGGTCCGGTAATTACCGTTGAAGCATCTGCCGATGCTAGATCAAGCGAAAGCGCTAAATCATTTTGAGCAAGCTGATTTATACGAACAGAATAGGATCCGTCGTAAGATGATGACGATGATGAAACCGTGACAAAATCGGTATTTGATGATGACGCTTTTTTCGAATAGTAAACTGAATCCGTATCACTGCTTTTCAAGCTCGATAATACACTTAGCAACGAATCCAATTTACTGCTTAAGGTTGAATAAGAAGAGACTATTTTCTCGTACTTGGTCTTCCGGGTTTCAATTGGTGAAACTCGTTTGCTCTGTTCAGCAAAGATATAATCATTTACAAGCTGGCTGATGCCAGATGTTGTTAAAGAATCGAAAGCCATTTCTTATCTCATATTTTTCATTGACTCACGCCAGGTATCCCTTAAATCAGTCAATATTTTAATAACTATCTGGTTCTTCTGTTTACGCATCTGGTCCTGGCAGTATTGGTATAATTTCAATAGTCCGGAAGAAATTTCTTTAGCGGACGGCTCGTTAAAATTTAACGAATTAATAAGTACTTGCAACGCCTCGTTAGTTTTCAACATATCATTTTTCTGGCAATGCAGAATAGCAAAGTCATAAACTTTTATTATTAACTGCTGCGGTGTTGATATGTTGATCTGGTTAACTAAATACTGATTTGTTTTGTTTTGAAAAGATTGTGCTGTATACATTTATCAAACCGTCCTTAGTTTATAAAAACTCCCCCGGTAACCGGGGGAGTAAACAACTCTCTCAATTAACGGAAAAGACTGAGTATTTGTTGAGGTGCTGAATTCATTTGAGCTACCATTGCAGTTGCAATCTGCGAAGAAATTTGTCCTTTAGTAGCATTTAATTGTTCCATTGCAACATCTGCATCAAATAAGTTACTTATTGTTGCAGTGTTATTGGCTATTGCCGCTGTAAGGAATTCTTCCCTGGAATCGAGTGCTTGTGTTAAGTTACCGATTCTTCCAAGAGCAGTACGCACGTTTGAAGCTACTGTTGTGGTATCAAAAGCAAGAACTGTAGTATCGGTTATGCTCTGTAAGTTCGAAGTTCCAACTGCGGATTCAAGAGCAGCAACACCTAAGTCAGATGTTGAGAAGTCAAAAGTTAATGAAGCACCGCTTACATCAAATGTTGGAGCGCTTGTACTTGATAACAAGTTGGTTCCGTTGATTGTTGTATTGCCGAGGATTGAACTGATTTCAGCAGCAAGTGTTCTGATATCTTCTGCAATTGAAGCTGAATCTTTCAACGGGTCATCGGCATCTACTTGTTTAGCTTTGATCTGGTTCAATTTATCATTGATCTGTTGTAAAGCAGATTCGGCTGTTGATAAATAGTTTTTTGCCGAAGAAATGTTGTTCAACTGAGCTTTTTTAACAAAAGTTTCAGCTTCCAACTTTTTACCAACGTTGTAACCCGATGTATCGTCGGCTACGCTGTTGATTTTCTTCATCGTTGCTAAACGAAGTTGAGCTTTTTCTGTTTGTGCATTAACTTTTGCCAATGCATTGTAAGCTTGTAAAGCACCAAGATTTGTGTTAACTGAGAATGACATAACTACCTCCATGTGTGTTTATTTGTTTTACCCAAGCATCCTTGCTTGAGCGTGTTAATTATGAGATTATTTTCTCAATTATATTATCGTGATGTCTAAGAAAAAGTTTACAATTATTTACAATAAATGATCAGACGGTTTGGAGAAAACGGCTTTTGATTAGTTCTATACTGCGGCTTACTTCGGGGATAGATGAAAATTTCTTCTCGATTTCTTCTATTAATTCAACTCTTTTTTCAACTTGATTCTGTGCTACATAAAATGAGAGCAAATTGAAATAAACAGATGGATCTTCAATTCCATTGCGGTATAAATCATCGTAAATTTGAAAAGCTTCGGTATGCATTCCAAGTTTTACATATAAATCAGCCAGTAACTTTTTAATTGCATTAGAACCCGGAAATTTGGATGAAAGTTTCTCTAACAAATACTTCGCTTGGCTATTCAATCTGCTTCTTTTAATTATCAAAAGAAATAAATCTAAGTTTTTCTTATTTGCATAATTAACTACCGATTCAATCTCAACATCATCCAGTGAATCGCTTCGGGTAATTTTAGAAATTCCTTCTGCCAGTTTTTTATTTTTATGGTCATCACACTTAACATGTTCAATCCATTTTCGATAATATATTTCTAAGCAATCGCTTCGTCCCAATTTTTCACAAGCTGCCAAAATGCTGAAATAGATTTCCTCCCCGTTTAGAAATATCGAATACTCTTGCTTCTGTTTCCCTTTTATTAATTCATCGTTAAACTTCTTTGCTGATATACTGTATTCGAATGCTTTTTGATAATTGCCAATCCGCAAATAAATTTTCGATGCAAGAAGATTAGTGAATCCATCATTTGGTCTTATAGCTAATGATTTTACAACACAACATTCAGCTTCACTAAGATTATGTTTCTTTAAGTAAATTAATGAAAGCGAGGAAAAAGAATGAGCGCGGTATATTCTGCTGAAATTTTCATCCCCGGCACTAATTAAAAAATAATTCTTTGCTTCATCGCAATTTCCCATTACTTCATAGGTTAGTGCTAATTGGAATGCATAATACGTGGATTTTGCTT
>DYJK01000151.1:0-2612 GCA_020723165.1 Melioribacter roseus
CGCCAGGTTGCATTAGTAACGGATAAAAAAATTACACATTCGGGTGGTATAGGAGGTTACAAAGATTTAATAAAACTTCAAAGTGAAGCCGGTGATCTTGTAGATTCTGTTATTATCGGGCGTGCTCTTTATGAAAATAAATTTCCTTGTCAGAGAATCTGGCGCGTTGCTGAATCAGGAATATTTAATTAAGAGGTAACAATGGAAAACTATAATACAACAATTACTAAAAGTAGTTTTTGGACAAATCTCTTTAAAACACCGGCTAAACGGGATGAACTTGAAGAAGTATTACTGACTATGCTGCCTTTTAAAAGTCTTCAAGCCAAACATTTAAAAATGTTACTCAAACTAATTCATAACCGCCAGTATACAGCTAATGAATATATATTTTATCAAAACGATCCTGGGATTGGATTATATATAATTATTAACGGAGAAATTTTAATAACACAAGAAACTGAGGACGGTGAACGATTTGATTTAGCTACATTAGGCAGAGGGGATTTTTTTGGTGAGTTAGCTCTGTTAGATGAAGAACAAAGATCCGCTTCTGCAATAGCTATGAAGGATTCTCAAATTGCTGTGATATTCAAACCTGACCTTGACGAATTTGTTGAGACTCACTCAAAAGAAGGGGTAAAAATCTTACACGGGATTTCCCAGATAATTGCAACCCGTTTAAGAAATTTGAACCAGGATTACTTTGCTTTGTATAACAAAATAAGAACAAAGTAAGGAGGCAGCCATGGATTTCATAAAAAAAATATTAGTACCAATCGACTTCTCCGATTATTCTAAAAACGCACTTAAATATGCGGTTCAGTTCTCAAAAAATTTTAATGCCAAAATTTATTTGATCTATGTCGTAGAACCAATAATCTACCCGGCAGATTTTAGTATGGGGCAAGTTGCAATTCCTTCAATGGATATTGATTTACATGAACGAGCTGAAACCGAATTGAAAAATCTTGCTCAAAATTTTATTAGTTCCAAAATTGAAGTGGAGACAATAATCAAAAGCGGTAAACCATTTGTGGAAATAAATGAAACCGCTCGCGAAAAAGATGTCGATCTGATTATTATTGCTACGCACGGTCATACCGGTGTAGAACATATCCTTTTTGGAAGCACCGCTGAGAAAGTAGTACGGAAAGCACCGTGCCCGGTTTTAACTCTACGTGAGCCGATAAAGGGATTTCAGTTCAACAGTAAGTCATAGAATCAAAACCGGATGATTGATAAAAAGCTTATTAACATTTTATCGAATAAGACTTCGGGAAGTTTTGAGTTACTTATTGAGCTGCATAATCATTTGAAAAAAGAACAAATGATTATACAACTTTTCCCTGAAATTATTGACCTCGCTAAAGATCAATTATCATCATTTCAAGCAATACAAAATTACCTTGATGATATGAAATTGACTCTTCATAGAGACAAAACACTTGATCACTTTTTCAAAAAATATGACGAGAAATTTCACGATCCGTTCGCCAGATTGTTTGACAAAAGTAAAAATATTTTGAGAAAGTATAACCGGATAATTACAATATCCAACAGCAAGACTGTTTATGAAATACTTTCCAGGTTAAACAAGATTAATCCAAACTTAGAGGTTATTGTTTGCGAGTCACGTCCTAAATTGGAAGGTCGCATACTAGCTAAGAATTTGTTAAAAGTTAATATTCATGTAGAACTTATTACCGAAGCGATGATGTATCAATCCGCAAAAGACAGTAACGCCGCACTAGTAGGTGCAGATATTATCCTTAAGAATGGAGATATCATAAACAAAGTTGGCAGTTCGTTGTTAGCAATAACTTGTAAAAATTATAAAATACCGTTTTACGTTATAGCTGATAAAAGTAAGTTATCACCGACAAATAAATACTCACAACAAAAAATGCCGTCAAAAGAAATATGGCGGCATTCAGGTAAAAAATTACAGATTAATAATTTCTATTTCGAGAAGGTCGATCGGTCACTAATCACAAAAGTTATTTGGGATTAGAAGAATCTAACTGCTTGATCGATTGTTCTGCAATATTAGCAACTGTCGTATTAGGGAATTTCTTAATAACACTTTCCCATATTTCCTTAGCTTTGGACTTGTTCCCTTTTGCAGCTTCTATTGCCCCAAGATTATAACTTGCTAATTTATTATTACTATCTATTTTCAAAATAGTATTTGTAGTTTTTTCAGCTAAGGGAAGATCGCCATTATTGTAATGAAGAAAAGTTAGTTGTAATAGAACATCAATTCTTTTATTATCTACACTAAGTATTTTATTATAAAGAGCAATAGCTTCTTGAGGTTTGTGCGCCATTGTAAGCATATCCGCATACTCACGAATTTTTAATGTATCATTTGGATTTTTTTCATAAGCTGCTTTTAATTCTTCTAATTTTACTACAGCCGATTCCATCACATTACCTTTTGATGGTGTATCCTCTTCACTTTGCATGCCCTTGTGTATGTCGTCATTAGGCATATTGTTACTTGTAGTGTTATTTTCCTTTTCAGCACCTGAGAAAAGTATTATTCCAATAATAAAAGCTACAAATATGATGATATATATGTAAACCGGTTTTAATTTCATTTACTCTCC
>DYJK01000151.1:2622-8158 GCA_020723165.1 Melioribacter roseus
TAATTATCATCCGAAAATTAAGAATTTTAAAGAAATAATGATTTGTCGTACGTAGGAAATATTATTCTTATCCAAAAAATTTGAACTAAATTAATACTATTTAGGTTATACCAGTGCTCGATGATTAAGTTAGAATTAAAAAGTCCCGGTATAAAATCCTATAAGCTGAACTCTATCAATCATTTAATACGTATCTAGAATGAATATTTTTATAGACAACCAGAGTAAAATTTCTTATATTTGTACGATGAATTTACTAATAACATACCAGAAATCTGCTTATAGAACATATTTATACCAAGTCAATAATTACATTTTATTAAAAAAATAACTTAACAGCAAAAACAAGGAAAATGGATGAAATTCATTCACCCATTAGGAACAATATTGCATAAATCAAGTAAAAGTTTAATAAATAAAGGATAATTAAAGTTGAAGATAACCAAACAATTCACAAACCGGGAAAGTAAATCTCTCGATCAATACCTTCAGGAAATCGGTAAAGTTGACCTATTGACCCCCGATGAAGAAATTGAATTAGCAATTAAGATTAAAAAGGGGGATAAAACTGCTCTCGATAGATTAACGAAAGCCAATCTCCGCTTCGTAGTTAGTGTTGCTAAACAATATCAAAACCAGGGTCTACCGTTAGGCGATTTGATCAATGAGGGTAATCTTGGACTAATTAAAGCCGGTTTAAGATTTGACGAAACTCGTGGCTTCAAATTTATTTCCTATGCAGTATGGTGGATACGCCAATCAATTATGCAAGCAATTGCCGAACAATCCAGAATGGTTCGTCTTCCACTAAATCGTGTTGGTGCTTTAAACAAAATGGGCAAAGCCCTAAGTCAACTTGAACAAGAATACGAAAGAAGACCAAGCCCTGAAGAGATTGCCGAACAATTAGATATGGATGTTCAGGATGTTACCTATGCAATGCAGATTGCCGGTCGTCATATTTCTATGGATGCACCTTTTGCTCACAGTGAGGATAGCAACAACAGCCTTCTCGATGTTATGCCGAATGAAGATCAGCCATCACCCGACCATACTCTAATGAAAGAATCTTTAAAGGCAGAAATTGAAAGATCACTTTCTACACTAACCGAAAGAGAAGCCGAAGTTATTCGTCTTTATTTTGGTCTAGGCAAAGAACATTCACTTACACTCGAAGAAATTGGAGAGAAACTTAATTTAACGCGCGAACGTGTTAGACAGATAAAAGAAAAAGCACTCATCAGGTTACGTCATTCCACTAGAAGTAAAAACTTAAAAGCTTACCTTGGTTAATTTGAAAAGCCGTCGTTTAAGACGGCTTTTTTATTTCTACTACACCAGTCACAAAGTCTTGAAGAAAAATTATTATATTTAAGTAAACACTAACAAAAATTAACCTATGAATTATTTAGAAAATTATTTTTTGAAATTCCGTAAAAATATTATTGGTATTGATCAAAACTTTGAAAGTGCATATGGTAACAAAAAAATTATTTATGCTGACTGGATAGCGAGCGGTAGAATTTACAAACCTATCGAAGATCAATTACTAAATACATTTGCACCGTATGTCGGCAATACACATTCAGAATCTTCCATTACCGGAACTTCTATGACAAAATCTTATCACAAAGCTAAAGAGATAATTAAGAAACATGTTAACGCCAGCGAAAAAGATGTGTTAATTTTTGCCGGATTCGGAATGACAGCTGCGGTAAACAAATTTCAGAGGATACTGGGACTAAAAGTTTGCGAACAATTGCAGAGATATACACAAATACCTAAAGAAGAAAGACCGGTAGTTTTTATTACGCATATGGAACACCATTCAAACCATACATCATGGCTTGAAACAATTTGTGATGTAGTAATAATTGAACCTGACGATCAGGGTTTAGTCAACTTAAATCATTTTGAACATTTACTTGAGTTATACAAACACCGAAATTTAAAAATTGGATCATTCACAGCAGCATCGAACGTTACCGGCATTCAGCCCCCTATTTATCAAATGGCAAAAATGATCCATCAATACGGCGGAATTTGTTTTGTAGATTATGCTGCGGCGGCTCCGTATATAAATATTAATATGCATCCGGACGATCCATTAGAAAAATTTGATGCGATTTTTTTCTCACCGCATAAATTTCTCGGCGGACCCGGTACTTCAGGTATACTAATATTTGACTCCAGGCTATATAACAGACGCATCCCTGATCAACCAGGTGGAGGTACGGTAGATTGGACAAATCCATGGGGTGGTCATAAATATATCGGTGATATCGAAGCTAGAGAAGATGGCGGTACACCAGGATTTTTACAAGCTATCAAATCAGCTTTGTCGATCAAACTTAAGGCAGAGATGGGTACCGAAAACATTCTTAAACGCGAACATGAACTACTTGAAATTGCAATTACCAGGTTAGGCAACATTCCATCACTGCATATGTTAGCCCAAGAACATAAAGAACGACTCGGCGTTATCTCTTTTTATGTTGAAGATATTCATTATAATCTTATGGTTAAATTACTGAATGATAGGTTTGGCATTCAAGTTAGAGGTGGCTGCTCTTGTGCCGGAACTTACGGACACTATCTTCTCCATGTTGACCCGACTCGTTCAAAAAGAATAACTGATAAAATAAACCATGGCGACCTTTCCGAAAAACCGGGATGGGTTAGGTTATCACTGCACCCAACGATGACTGATGTAGAATTGGATATTGTTTTAACAGCAATTGAAGATATCATTAAAAATATAAGTGAATGGTCTAAAGATTATTCGTACTCACCCAAAACTAACGAGTACCACAACACAAAAATTTCCGAAGAACAATATTCAATGGTTAATGAATGGTTTGAAAAAGTAGATATGCTTGGCTAGATCTTTGGCTTATGTCTTTCTACTAATTTATCTGTAATATTCTGGATGCTGATATTCTGCTCGGAGAGCATTACCATCAGATGATAGATTAGATCGGATACTTCATTAATAACTTCTTCACGATTTCTATTTTTAGCTGCAATAATTGTCTCAATAGATTCTTCCCCAACCTTTTGAATTATTCTATCCGCACCAGACTCGAATAATGAAGTTGTGTAAGATCCTTTAGGAAGTTTCTGCTGCCTCTCTAAAATTATTTCTTGTAATGAATTTAAGAATTGAAGACTATCACCGGCAATATTAAAACATGAATAATTACCGGTATGACACGTATTCCCTTTGGGATTAGCGTAAACTAAAATTGAATCATTATCACAGTCAGATTTTATATCGACTAATTCAAGGAAATTACCGGATGTCTCCCCTTTCGTCCACAATTGATTTTTTGTACGGCTGAAAAATGTTACTAGCTTAGTATCAATTGTTTTAATCAAAGCTTCTTCGTTCATAAACCCGAGCATCAAAACCTGGTTTGTATTTACATCAACCACAATAGCCGGTAACAAACCGCTAAGTTTTGAAAAATCTAAATTTTGTATTTCTATCAAGTTCTCACCATAATGTTTTTACTTAACAAATATTTTTTCAAATCTTTGATTGATAATTCTTTATAATGGAATAAACTTGCTGCAAGGCAAGCATCGACATCGGTGTTTGCAAATGCCTCGTAAAAATGTTCGAGTTTACCGGCACCGCCGCTCGCAATAACCGGGATTGTTGCATTCATAACTATTGTTTTCAGTAATTCAATGTCATAACCATCCTTGGTTCCGTCACGATCCATTGATGTTAATAATATTTCCCCGGCTCCTAATTCGTTTACTTTCTTGCACCATTCAATTCCGTCAATATCGGTTTTCTCTTTACCACCTTTAACATAAACTTTATAGTTTGTGTTTTCCTTTTTCACATCAATAGCTGCAACTATTGCCTGGCTGCCAAACTGTTTTGAGGCCTCGGTTATTAATAATGGATTTTTTACTATTGATGTATTTAACGAAACCTTATCGGCACCGGCTTTCAGTAATTTTTCTATATCATTAAGTGTAGAAATTCCTCCACCGACTGTGAAAGGTATTCTTAAGACAGAAGCAATATCATTAACTAAACTCACTAATGTTTTTCTTTTTTCTTCTGTTGCAGAGATATCCAGGAAGACTAATTCATCAGCACCTTCATCATAATAAACTTGTGATAATTCAACTGCTGAGCCGGCATCTTTCAGGTTAATAAAGTTCGTTCCTTTAACAACTCTGCCGTCCTTTATATCAAGGCAAGGAATAATTCTTTTACTTACCAAATTTTGCAAGCTCCTTCAAATCAATTTTATTTTCATATATAGCTTTTCCGACTATGACTGCATCAATACCGCGATCCAATAATTTTTCAAGATCATCCATATCTTTTATTCCGCCGGAAGCAATTATATAAATATTCGGGAATGCTTCCTTTAGTGCAGAGTATAACCTGATATTAGGTCCCTCGAGCATACCGTCTTTTTCAATGTCGGTAATAAGAAAATTTTTCAGACCATAGCTGAGCCAATCTGAAATAAATAAACTGATCTCCATGTTGGAATTTTCCACCCACCCTTTAAGAACAACTTCGCCCCTCAATGTATCAGCCGCAACAATGATATTTTCATGGGAAATTGATTGCACGATTTTTTCAAATTCCTTTCTATCCGCAAATGGAAGCGAGCCAATAATAACTTTATCAACACCAATCGAGTATAAATTGTAAACATCATTAATAGTTCTTATGCCGCCGCCGAATTCAACTTTAAGTTTTGTATTCTTTTTAATCTCTTCAATAATACTGATCGCAGATATTTTCCCCTCTTTGGATCCGGATAAATCTACAATATGAATAAGATCGAAATCATATTGCTCGAACATTTTTGCTTGTTCAAGAGGATTATCCGAATAACTTTTGGCAGTTGTAAAATCACCTTTTTGAAGGCGGACGACCTTGCCATCAAGTATATCAATTGCCGGTATTATTTTCATAGTTCAATAAAATTTTTTAATAGTTGAATACCATACTTGCCGGATTTTTCAGGATGAAATTGTACTCCATAATAATTTTCTTTCTCTATAGCTGCAGAAAAATCATTTCCATAATTGGCATAAGCTATTGTAAAGGAATTCATCGGTACATAATAAGAATGAGCAAAGTAAAAAAAAGATTCATCGGGAATATTCTTAAATAATTGTGTATCAGAAATTATTTTTACTTTATTCCAGCCCATATGAGGTACTTTGGTTTTCTTTTCATCAAATATTTCAGTTGAACCCGGGAAAACGCCGAGACATGCAGCATTACCTTCAAGGGATTTTTCGCATAGTAGCTGCATTCCCAAACAAATACCAAGCATTGGTTTATTTACAACTCTCAGCATTGTAAATAGATTTAGCATATGCAGCCTTTTAACTGCATAAGAAGCCTCGCCAACGCCCGGAAAGATTATTTTTTCAGCATCACAAATTTCTTTCTCGTGATTTGTAACTATATACTTACACTGTAAATCGTTTAGTGCATTCGTAACAGATTTTATATTACCTGAGCCATAATCAATAACCGCAATCATAA
>DYJK01000152.1 GCA_020723165.1 Melioribacter roseus
CGGAATTTTTCAACCGTTACGTTTTTTGCAACCATACTCAAATCGTTACGAATCAAATCAACAATGGTCGTATGTTCTGCTAATTCTTTTCGATCATTCAAAATTTTTTCTTCTGCATTTTCTATCGAAGCATCGATAGTTCCCTTCATAGGGTAAGAATAAATTCTCCCTTTTTTTACTCGTACAAAAGTTTCTGGAGAAAACACTACACACTTGCCCGGGAGAAGCAGTTTATATTTTGTTCTGCTTAATTTATAAATCTCTTCCAGTGTCAAATTAGTTCCTATTCGGGTCGGCAGAGTTAAATTAAGAAGATATGTATTTCCGCTATTTATGTTGGTCATTACCTTATCAAATGATAAGAGGTATTTCTCATAGCTAACCGGGTATTTTTTTAATATAATTTTTCTTTTTCTATCAGCAAGCAAAGGCAAATCTGTACTGTCCGTAAAATTATATTTAACCCCTTCCTTCTCTGCTTCCTCTATTGTCAACACTATTGAATCTTTCATATCGAAATCGATAACAAACAAAAACGGAATCCGCTTGAGTGCAAGCTGGTTTATTTTATAAATTGCATCGTTCTTATTCATGAAGTCTTTTCTTTACGGATTATAATTTAAACAATATTCCTTGTTCAATGGAAATGATAGATGATAAATTTATTGGTCGTAGATAATTACGATTCGTTTACATTCAACCTTGTCCAGATAATTGAGCTTACCGGTCTTTGTAAATACCACGTGAAGAAAAGCGATCAAATAGAAATTGATTCTGTTAAACATTACGATAAAATTATTTTCAGCCCTGGTCCCGGTGTTCCCTCTGATAATCCTATCATGAGTAATATCGTAAAAAATTTTTCCGCCTCTAAAAGCATTTTAGGAATCTGCCTTGGATTTCAAGCAATCGCAGAAACATTTGGCGGCAGACTTGTTAATATGAACAAACCCATACACGGAATAAAAAAAGAGATTATGATTATCGGTCAACATGATTATCTATTCAAGGATTTACCAAAAAAATTTTCTGTCGGCTTATACCATTCATGGGAAGTTTCCATCGAAAATTTTCCCGTCGATTTAAAAATTACCTCAGTATCCGAAGACAAAAAAATAATGTCGCTCTCACACAAAACTCTTGATGTACGCGGAGTACAGTTTCATCCCGAATCCATAATGACACCTTTTGGCAAAAATATCATTCATAACTGGCTCTCTAACAAATAGCAACTCTTACTTCGTATTTTTATGCGTCTTCATGTAACATAAATATTTTATCTACACACAGCGATTTTCTGTTATTATAATTTTGTATTTTTCTTGTGTAAACAATCAATATCACACTGTACAAAATGAAAAAAACTCTTCTAATAATAATTACCCTAGTATTTACTGCGCCTTTGCTCGCACAAAGCCCCGGACAAAAAACCTTCTGCAACCCGATGGATATTAACTACCGTTACAATTGGGAACAGATCAATAGTAAAATTTCTTACCGCAGCGGCGCAGATCCTGTAATTGTCAATCACAACGGAACATACTATTTATTTGTAACAATCTCCGGCGGATATTGGGAATCAAAAGATCTTCTCGATTGGCGGTACATCGAACCAAACAAATGGCCGTTAGAAGATAACTGTGCCCCGGCGGCTCTTTCCGTACGCGACACCATGTACATCTTTCAGTCAACCTTTGGACAGCGCCCAATATTTTTTTCGACATCACCGGAATCCGGTAAATTAAAATTTTTTAACCGCTGGCTACCATTACTACCCGATACTATTGGTCCGTGGGACCCGGCAATTTTTCACGATGAAGATACTGACAGATGGTTTATGTATTGGGGTTCATCAAATGTTTTTCCTATTTACGGAAGCGAGCTGGATCATGATCAAAAATTAATTTACACCGGCGAGATAAAAGAATTTATTTATTTACATCCCGACAAACACGGGTGGGAACGATTCGGGCCAAATCATACAATGGATATCAAACCATTCATTGAAGGTGCGTGGATGACAAAACACAACGGGAAATATTATTTGCAATATGCCGCACCCGGAACCGAATATAATGTTTACACAAACGGTACTTATGTTGGCGATGATCCGCTCGGCCCCTTTACTTATGCGCCATATAATCCAATCTCATATAAACCCGGCGGATTTATGTGCGGTGCCGGTCACGGCAATACATTCCAGGATAATTACGGTAACTACTGGAATACCGGTACCCCGTGGATTGCAATCAATTGGAATTTCGAAAGACGCATTGCAATGTTTCCAACTTTTTTTGATGAAGACGGGCAGATGCACGCCAACACACGGTTTGGTGATTTCCCCCATTATTTACCAACGAAAGAAATTATTAATAAAAATGAATTATTCAGCGGATGGATGCTTCTTTCTTACAGAAAACCGGCAACTGCTTCTTCGGTAAAAGATACTTTTTATGTTTCAAATGTAACCGATGAAAATCCACGGACGTTTTGGGTTGCAAATAATAACAAAGCCGGCGAAACTATAATTATAGATCTTCAAAAAGCTTTTAATGTTAAAGCTCTGCAGATTCACTTTGTTGATTACAAATCAGATCTTTATGACAACGATTCATCGCGCGTTTACACACAGTACAAATTTTATACTTCGCTAAATAGTAATGATTGGGAATTGGTAGTTGATCTTTCGAAGGTGAAACAAGACCGCCCAAATGGTTATTTTGAATTATCGAAGCCGGCTGGTGCACGTTACATCAAATATGAAAATGTTTATATGCCAACACCAAATTTGGCGGTGAGTGATATTCGTGTTTTTGGAAATGGTAACGGGGCGGTTCCAATCGTACCAAAAAATTTAAAAGTAATCCGTGGCAAAGATGAAAGAAACGCTTTCATAAGGTGGGACAAAGTACCGGGCTCGGTTGGATATAATATTCTGTGGGGAATTAAAAAAGATAAATTGTATCAAACTTATCAGGTTTGGGCTGATCAAAAAGAAGAATTAGAACTGCGCGCTTTAACTATTGGACAAGATTATTATTTTGCAGTTGAAGCGTTCAATGAAAACGGTGTTTCTAATACGTGTGATGTCATTCACATAAAATAAAACATAATAAATGAACACGCTGAATAATTTTTTCTATCCAAAATCACTTTGCCTTGTTGGCGCTTCAACAAAAGAAAAAAGTATCGGTTATGAAATATTAAAATGTATTAAAGATTATGGATACACCGGCAAGATTTTTCCCGTAAACCCAAAAGCAGATGAAATCCTTGGTTCCAAAGCCTACCATAGTATTGAAGAAATTGGCGAACCGGTTGAACTCGCCATTGTAGTAGTACAAAAACAATTCGTAGAAGAATCTATCGATTCATTACTTGCAAAAAAAGTTCGATCAATAATTTTAATTACTGCCGGGTTCAAAGAAATTGGCAAAGAGGGTGAAGAGCTCGAAAAAAGAATTCTAATAAAAATTCAAAATTCCGGTGCACGTCTCGTCGGACCAAATTGTATGGGAATAATCAACACGCTCGGTGGAATAAAACTAAATGCCACCTTTGTAGCAGAAAAACCGGGACGAGGAAGCGTTGGTTTCTTTTCACAAAGCGGTGCCCTCGGCGCTGCGGTACTAAATTCCTTGAGGGAAACAGATATTAAGTTTGCACACTTCATAAGTGCCGGTAATAAAGCCGATGTTAACGAAAATGATCTGCTTCATTTTTGGCAAAATGATAACAACATTAAATCCCTGGTATATTATCTAGAAAGTTTTGTGGATGGAAAAAATTTTATCCTTCCTTTTATCGGCGGAGAAATAACAAAACCAACTATAATATTAAAAGCCGGAAAAACAGAAAGCGGAATGAAAGCCGCTTCATCACACACCGGCGCGCTCAGCAGTAATGACAAAATTATCGATGCATTATTAAAGCAAGCTGGAATTATCCGTGCAGAAAATTTGAACGAGCTTTTCAATACTGCAAAAGGCTTCGAAAATTTTCCGCTTCCAAAAGGAAATAGAATAGCAGTTGTTACTAATGCCGGCGGCCCCGCTATTTTATCTGTTGATAAAATTGAAAGCGAAGGATTATTACTCGCACAATTATCAAGCGAAACAAAGACAAAGTTACGCGGCATTGTTCATCTGGAAGGAAGCGTTGAGAATCCAATTGATTTACTACCCGACGCAACAGCAGATATCTATAAATCTGTTATTAAAATTATTTTGCAAGATGAAAGTGTGGATGCAGTCATTTCAATATTTGTTCAGCCGGTTATGGTAGAACCGTTTGGTGTTGTTGAAACTGTTTCATCGATCGTTTCTGAAAAGCCGATACTTCAAGTTGCGATGCCGCTACCCGAATTTTGGAATTACTATCGTACAAATTCACAACTCAACCAGCCTATATTCAGAAACCCGGAAGACCCGGCAGAAGTAATTTCAAACATGTTATTTTTTGCTGAATCACAAAAGAAAACTGAAAAGAATAAGACGTTTTACAAATCTTCTTTCCGTTCCGGGATTAAAAACCTCATACAAAAAGAAGGTTATCTTGATCAAACAGAAATAAATTCACTGTGCGATTTATACGATATCCCTCTTGTGAAAAGTTTATTTGTTGAACCATCTGAAATTCAAAATGTGAGCATTGATTTCTTCCCGGTTGTATTAAAAGGTGTTAATAAAGATGTAATTCATAAATCCGAACTAAATGCTGTAAAAATAAATATCACCAGCAAAGAGGAATTGCTCTCAGCTTCAGAAAAAATAACAAAAAGTTTTATTTCGTCCGGCTTTGTTGTCGAGAAATTTTTGGTTCAGCAGTTCATTAAACCGAAGCATGAATTATTGATCGGGGGTTTCCACGATGCTTCATTTGGACCCATCATTATGTTTGGTTCGGGTGGAAAATATGTTGAAGTGTTTGACGATACTTCTATTCGCTCTTGCTATCTGTGCGATGATGATGTAAACGAGATGATTATTACGACAAAGATTGGCAAAATATTAAAGGGCGTGCGCGGCGAAAATCCGGCTGATTTAACCAGCCTCAAAAAAATCATTAATTCTTGCGCTATGATGATGATCGAAAATCCCAATATCATTGAGTTTGATTTAAATCCTCTTATAGTAAGTGCCGATAATAAATATTACGCTGTAGATATAAGAGTTAAAACTTCTTCCGTTATCCCTTAAGCAAATTAATTTATTGTTGAGTTGGTATTGCTTATTTTTACATCGCTAAAATGAGAACCGATACGTGAAAATTGCATTTGCGGCAAGCGAGGTTTTTCCTTACGCCAAAACCGGCGGCCTGGCAGATGTTGCCGGCTCTCTCCCGGTTGAAATTTCGAAACTCGGGCATGAAGTAAAAGTATTTATGCCAAAGTATAACATTTTCGGCGAAGTTGAGAACGGACTTCATTATCAATGGGATATTGGCGGAATACCTATTCGTATTAACGGCAATGTTCACTCTGTTCATGTTCATACCGCAAAACTTCCCGGTTCAAACGTAGAAATCTATTTTGTCGATTGTCCATACTACTTTCACCGCTTTCGCGTTTATACAAATGATCCGGATGAAGATGAACGATTCATTCTTTTTTCAAAAGGTATTATTGAAATTCTTCAGCGTATTCAGTGGGCGCCCGATATTATCCACTGTAACGATTGGCAGACCGGTTTGATTCCGCTCCTCTTAAAAGAAAATTATTCCTGGGACCGGATGTTCGATAAAACTGCAACTGTATTTACAATTCATAACATATCCTACCAGGGAAGATTTGCTAAAGAAACTTTTCACAAAGCTGAAATTGACTACAAACACCTTATTCACGGCGGTATCGGCGAATACGAAGACGGGGTAAATTTTATTAAGACCGCAATCTTTACTTCTGATATTATTAATACGGTAAGTGAAACTTATGCTAAAGAGCTTCTATTGCCCGAGTACGGCTGCGGAATGGAAAACTATCTTGTTTCGCGAGGGAAGGATTTTTATGGTATCCTTAACGGCGTTGACTATAATATCTGGAACCCGGAAACCGATTCTCTTATTCCACACCATTTTTCTATTAACAATATGAGCGGAAAAATCAAAAACAAAAAATTTCTTCTCGAACATTTAAAGCTTCCCTTTAACGAAAATACTCCGGTCATCGGTATTGTTTCGAGAATGGTTGCACAAAAAGGTTTTGATATCATCGGATATATAATTAGTCAGCTAATGGAATTACCGGCGCAGTGGGTTATTCTCGGCAGCGGATTAAAAAAATATGAGGAATTAATTCAACAAATTAGTACTGCTTTTCCGGACAAGGTTTATGCTTACATCGGTTTCAACGATGAACTTTCCCATTTAATTGAAGCCGGTGCAGATATTTTTTTAATGCCTTCTCTATTTGAACCGTGCGGACTTAATCAAATATATTCGCTTCGATACGGAACCGTTCCCGTAGTACGAAAAACCGGCGGACTTGCAGATACAGTACTTGATTGGAATGAATATCTTGCACAAGGTAAAGAGATTGGCACCGGATATTCTTTTGTAGATTACTCCGGCTACACTTTACTACAAACAATCAATAGGGCAATTCATGATTTCCGATTAAAAGATGTTTGGAAAAAAATCCAGCACAACGGCATGAGCAAAGATTATTCATGGAGGCTTTCGGCAGAGAAGTACATACAATTATATAAAAAAGCTGTTGATAGGCCTCCCTATTCCCAAAAAATTTAATTTTCTTTTAGTCATTTTTACTTAACCTTTCTAATTTTGAAACCATTAATTACAATTATTCTTTAACTACTTATGAAATTACATCAAGCGCTCGTTTTTTTCGGAATCGTATTTACCATATATGGATTAATAAACTTTTACATTTTTCGCAGAGCTGTCACTGTCCTCCCGGAAAACTATAAGAACACTTTTTTATTTGTCTTCGTTTTTGCTGTTATCTCGTATCCAGCTGGAAGATTTTTAGAGAACTATTGGGTTTGGTATGTTAGTGATTTTCTTGTTTGGATCGGAGCCTTTTGGATTGCAACAATGGTTTATGCTTTCCTATTACTGATAGTTGTCGATCTATTCCGGCTCATTAACCACTTCTTACCCTTCTTCCCATCGGTTATGAATCAAAATTTGGAGATGACAAGAAAAGTTGCGGCTTCATTGATTTTCATTATCGTGTTAATAAGTGTAGCCGGAGGTTTTATTAACACAAAACTTGTAGCCATTAAAAAATATAACATCACAATTAATAAAAAAGCCGGTTCGTTAAAATCATTAAATATTGTAATGGTTTCCGATCTGCATCTTGGAACAATCAACGGAAAAATGTTCGCATATAAGATTGTTGATAAGATAAATAAACTCCATCCGGATATTGTGTTGTTTGCCGGAGACATTATCGATGAAGACATTAAACCGGTTCTCCGTGATAATGTTGGTGACGCCCTATATGAACTTAAAGCAAAGTATGGGATCTACGGAATCACCGGTAATCACGAATACATTGGCGGTGTAAATGACGCTGTTAATTACGTAACTGCACATAGTATTAAAATGGTTAGAGATTCGGCAATGAGGATCGATGATTCCTTTTACCTTGTGGGAAGAGAAGACCGCGATAGCAGACGCTTTTCAGATTACAAACGCAAAGATTTAAAAACTCTTTTAGAAAGTGTTGATAAATCTCTTCCCATAATTTTAATGGACCATCAGCCATTTAGATTGGAAGAAGCAGAACAAAATGGAATTGATTTGCAGCTCTCCGGTCATACGCATAACGGGCAGATTTGGCCTTTCAATTATTTAGTAGATAAAATTTATGAGCTTAGCTGGGGTTACAAAATAAAAGGCGATACCCATTATTATGTTTCGTGCGGAGTAGGTGGCTGGGGTCCGCCAATCCGTACCGGCAGCAGACCCGAGATAATTAATATTAAACTGATTTTTAATTCTGAGTGAACCGTCAGCCTCGGCTCGACTGCCGAGTCGAGACGGGAAGAATCTAATTTCTTACTTCAATATTACCATTTTCCTGGTTTCCGAGTAATTGTCCGCAGTCAATCTGTAAAAATA
>DYJK01000153.1 GCA_020723165.1 Melioribacter roseus
TTCGATGATTACTTCATCGATCAAACTATGCGGATAGACTACTTTCATATAGGCGATGCTGCAAGCGAGCTTGTAACTATTGATCATGTTTACCAATACGGAATTTGGGCGGGCAGTACAAAAAATCTGCTGGATAATTTTAACAACGGTGCTTACTACTACAAAATTTATGATGTTATTTCCGGCAAGCTAATTTTTTCGCGAGGATTCGACAGCTATTTCAAGGAGTATCAAACTACGGAACAAGCCGCAAATGGAATCAAACGGACATACCATGAAAGCGCAATCATCCCGTTTCCTAAAAACAAAATCAAATTTGTTCTTGAAAAACGCGACAAGCAAAATAATCTCAATGAAATTTTCTCGGCGGAAATTGATCCGGCAGATCTTTACATAATCAAAGATGCTGTAAAAGATAACGCGGTGAAAGTTTACAAAAGTTATTACAGCGGCGATCCACATACTAAAGTTGACGTGGTAATTTTAGGCGACGGGTACTCTTCCGATGACCGGGGAAAATTTGAGATGGATTTGAAACGTTACACAGAAATATTTCTTGATCACGAGCCGTTTAAAACCAACAAAGATAGATTCAACATTTACGGGGTGTTGAAAGCATCTGAAGAAAGCGGTATAGACGAACCAGGCGCAAATATTTACAAGAACACAGCACTCGGCACAACATTTTATTCGCTCGGTTCGGAAAGGTATGTGCTTACGGAAGAGAACAAAACCATGCGTGATATTGCAGCACATGTTCCGTATGACGCTATCTATATTATGTGCAACTCTCCGCGTTACGGCGGCGGTGGGATTTATAATTTCTACTGTACGTTTGTAAGCAATAATCAATTCAGTCCATACATTTTTTTGCATGAGTTCGGGCATTCATTCGGAGGATTGGCGGATGAATATTACACAAGCGATGTTGCTTACAATGAATTTTACACAGCCGGATTAGAACCGGTTGAGCCGAACATTACGCGTGCACTCGACCCGGCAAATATTAAGTGGAAAGAATTTTTGTATGAAGGAATTGATGTTCCTACGCCGTGGGAAAAAGATGATTACGATAAAATGGATTTGGCATGGCAGAAAGAACGGAGAGAAATGAATAAAAAAATTGCGAAACTTAAACGTAATCGCGCCGAACAAAAAGAAATTGATGCCGCTCAAGACGAATACAATCATAAGGATAAAGCGCACAGTAATGAGGTTGATCAATATTTAATGAAAAGTAAATATTGGGAAAAGGTTGGTGTGTTTGAAGGTGCCGGATATTCCTCAAAAGGAATGTACCGTTCGATGCTCGATTGTTTGATGTTCAGCAAAGGAACAAAACCGTTCTGTAAAGTTTGCGAAGAACATGTAGTAAAAGTAATGGAACATTATGCACAATAATTATATTGGAAGTAAAAGGTGAGTTTAAAAAGAGCAAGGAATAAAATGAAAGGAACGGAAGTGAAAAAACTTGATGGTAAGAAGATATTAATGTTTGTAGATGATACTTATGAAGATTTAGAATTGTGGTATCCCAAATTGCGGTTGATTGAAGAAGGAGCTACCGTAACCGTTGCCGGACCGGATGCCCATAAAATTTATGAGGGTAAAAATGGTTACCCATGCAAGCCGGATATTTCTTATCGTGATGTTGAAGAAAAGGATTTTGATGGATTGGTAATACCAGGAGGATTTGCACCGGATAAATTACGACGCATACCGAAGGTGTTGGAATTAACCAAACAGTTCCATGACAACAGAAAAATGGTTGCACATATTTGTCACGGCGGATGGATTCCAATTTCGGCAAAAATAATGAAAGGATACAATTGTACATCAACACCGGGAATCAAAGATGATATTGAAAACGCCGGCGCGACATGGATTGACGCATCGTTAGTAATAGATAGAAATATGGTATCAAGCAGAAGACCGGACGATTTACCGGATTTTTGTCAGGGGATTATTGAAGTGATGACGAAATGAATTAGTAGCATAAATTTTGAATTGATATTTAAACTGCAATTTTTAGATTATTACATGAAGATTTTCGTGATATCTATGTACAAGAAAAATTTTCTGCTAAGTATACTTGCAGCCTTAATATTTATAATTTGTATCTCATGTGAAGACGGACAAGTTTTTAATAGCGAATTTGTACCGAGTATTCCAGCGGTCCCAGATCTTCCGAAATATGACCTAACTTTTAATTCAGTTGTAAAAGCAAGTTATAATATGCCGGGCGTAACTACATTTACCAGAATTAATGATACATTCTACCTTGTAGGCGGACTGGGGCCTATATTAACTTATAATGAAGTGAACGGATTATGGAATTACAAATCATTTAACAGCGTTGAAAATCTTTATCGTAGAAAAGGAGTATTATTCCAATATGGCGATTCACTATTGTGGTTTGCAACACCATATATTAATGCAGATAGAAAGGAAGGTTATTTTTTTATCTCGATCAATCCAATCACATTAGCAATTAATTTGACTAATATTCCGTTACCAATTCTTGAATCCGAAAATTTTATCTCCCATATCTGCTATGGGAATAAAGCATTTATTTTTCTAACTCACTCGCAAAGAATATATGTTTTAGATATGAATGATTTATCGGGCAATTTTATTTACTCTTTTCCAATTGACATGGTAACTTATGGCTCGCCGGAGATTCATGTGGGTAGTTATAAAAATTATGTTTATGGTTATTATCCGTACGATAAAAAGTTTTTTAAAATGAACCTGGACACATTTAGATATGAGAACATACCGATTCCCGAATACATTACTAAAAGAATAGAAACGTATTCATATGTAAGATCTGGTGTCGTTGAGGATTTATTCTGTTTATGGATTTATGGATTTAACCTTACCTTTTGTTATGATTTAGAAAAAAATACTTGGGGCATTGTTGAATCTAATTATTATAAAAACCTACACCCATTTGAATGGATTTATTTTAATGCGGATAGTTGTTTATATAATCTTGATCTTGTTAATAAAGAAATAGTAAAAATTACGAGAGAATAAATTCTCTAAATATTTACCCAAGGGCAGTTTTTCTTAATTCAGATTTTCTCCCTGATCGTAAAATCATTTTCCTTGACAAAGAATATTATTGGATACAGTTAACATTGTAGTTAAATTACAAAGGACTGTTTTTAATTCTTATTATATGGATATCTTCCTTTATTAAGCTACGAGTCTTCATCTTTTAGTATAAATGAATATCAGCTTACTAATATTCATATAAAGGAGGATGCCATGCCTACCAAATACACCGGCCAGTGGGATAAAAGCGAATTACGTTCAAGAATGGAGTCTGGAATTGCGTATGCCGAATGTACCCGATGCGGAGCTCAGATTACAAGATGGACAACGGTTATGTCGAGAATATGTCCCAAATGTAATCTGGACCATGGCGTTGATAGATTAATATCCGAATATGAAAGCAGAGCCTATTTTAATAAGTTAAGCCAAAGGTTGCAGAATAAAAAACTTCGCAAGAAATTTTCAAGTCTTATTTCTGCTTTAGAGATTGGAAAAGTTGGCGTAGTTAGCGGAAGTCAACTGTTAATGAAAGAAGAAGGGTGGGCTAATTTTGTAGGAAGATTTTTAAATGATGATTGTACATATACTACAAACGCATTTACATGTTTAAAATGCACATATTGCGGTTTTGTGACGGTAATAGAAGTACAACCCGGATATAATATTCGAAGAGGTTCCGGTACCTCTGAAGCATCTAATTATGAAATCGATTTTAATTGTGTTAAGTGTGGTAGTTACAATCAAACAAAAAAAGTAAGTGTTTCGTATGATAGTCACTCTTATTATTCCAAATATGGTGATCCGGTAGTAGAAAGCTTGTTTGATTTTAAAAAGTCGAATAGTAAAAGCAAGTGGTTCTTTTTCTTTAAGAAAAGCTGATCTACATCCCAAAATATTTTTCCAAATCCACATTACCGCCGGTAAGAATCGTACAAATTTTCTTGCCGGCAAATATTTCTTTATTATCTAAAACAACGGCAAGTGTAACCGCACTTGATGGCTCAACAATTATTTTCATCCGTTCCCAGATCAATCGCATAGCAAAAATAATTTTTTCATCGGTTACTGTTATAATTTCTTTAAGTTCTTTATTAAGAATGTTAAATGTTTTATCGCTCAAATTTGTAAGCAGTCCATCGCAAATAGTTTTTGGGTTTACCGAAGGATAGATAGTGTTATCGCGTAAAGAACGGAAGGCGTCATCGGCGCCTTCCGGCTCAGCGCCAAGAACCCTTGTCTTATTTGAAAAGTACTTTGCACTCAAACAAGAGCCGCTTGCCAGTCCGCCTCCGCCAACCGGCGCAATTATATAATCTAAATCGGTTAGCTCTTCTAAAATTTCTTTTGCGCATGTCGCTTGCCCGGCGATCACAGAATAATTATCAAACGGATGAACAAAGACCGAGCTGGTTTCATTTACAACCTTTGCTAATGTTTCTTCGCGAGACTGAAGAGTTAGTTCACAAAAAATTATCTTGGCGCCATAACTTTCAACAGCACTCTTTTTTATTTGCGGTGCAGTGTGAGGCATTACAATATATGCCGGAACATTTTTCATATTTGACGCCAACGCTAATGCTGAGGCGTGATTACCCGACGAATGAGTTGCAACACCGTCTTTCAAAACTTTTTCCCCTAGTGATAGAATAGCATTGCTTGCACCGCGGAATTTGAATGCACCTACTTTCTGAAAGTTTTCACATTTAAAATAAATTTTACATCCGGCTATTTGATTTACTGATGTTGATGAAAGAATGGGCGTATGATGAATTTGTTTCCTGATTCTTTCATGTGCATCTATTATATCTTGTTTTGTAGGCTCGTGTTCTAAAAACATATTTTCCTATTTATAAGTTTAAATTTTTATACTATTCCAAATAAATTCTATATGCCTGTTTGAAAGCTCATATATTCTAGGAGCGGCAGTGTTATTGCTACCCGACATATATTCCGTGCGAAGTAGAAATAAGTAAGCAGTGAACTCATCGGCAAGAAAGTTGGGGTCGAGTTTTTTAATTATACCGTTCTTTATCATCTCTGAAAAAATCAATTTGCAGATTGAGCGCAGCTCAGTTAAATATTCTGTTGTTGATAATTCCTTAGAACCAATCTTCGTAAATTGTTCCATTAGTAGAAGACGGATAAATTTTTTTTCATCTTCTGTATTCCAGTGATCAACTAATTTCTTTGCAAAATCTTTCAGAAATTTTTCCGGGTTGTCCAATTCTTCAAGAAGATCATCGCTTAAAATATTTTTGCTTATAGTTCTACTTTTAAATTCAGCAAGTATCGCATTAAAAATTTCTTCTTTCGACTTGTAGTGGTTGTAGATTGCACTTTCCCGTATACCCACCGCACGCGCTATTTGTCTTATCGAAGCGCCTGAATAACCTTTCTGCGTAAAATAGTCTAGCGCTTTTTCTAGAATTAATTTTTTAGTATTAGGGTATTTCATAAACCATATATCTTAATGAACGTTTGTTCTTAAGATAAGGCTTAATTATCAAAAATAAAAGAGATCATACAAAAGGAATTTTGTGCCTTTATACTTTGCAGTACAAAGGCACAATGAAAAAGTACATTACATCACTGAATAAAAATCTGAATCTCTGTAAGATAATTTTTAGGATTACCCTTGAAGATCATACCCGGTCCCTTAATGTAAACCTCGCGAGAAGGGATTAAAGTTGTATAACTTTTCTCGTTAATGTAACTGAATATTTTCCGATAAGATTCACCAATCTGTTCGTAGGGACCTTTGTGAATTAAACTAATGCACTTTCCGCCCTTAAGCTCGCGTACGGAAATTCCTTCTGTATCCTTTCCTTTTCGCACCGGGAAACACGGTTCAATATCTGCATCATTCTCCTTGTATTCGGCATCGTAATACAAACTCATCGCCTTCCCGTTAATTTCTCTTCCGAGATTTTTTGCAAGCAAACCAAATCCTTTACCAACATCAGAGTATTTTCCCTTCATTCGGCTGCCGGCAATGAGCATTGTTTCTACTTCTTTTTCTTCAATTTCAAATTCGTTTTCAGGTTTCATTTTATTCTCCTTTTCTATTGTGATTATTAAATCAATGGAAAGAGAGATATTCTTGTAATTGGCAATCTTTTTTTCGATATCTTTTTTCTTCTCGATTAATTGTTCCAGTATTTCTGATTCATCGCTAAACTCGATTATTATTTCTTTTATCTCTGCTAGCGAAAAATCGTATTCTTTCAATACCTTAATTGTCCGGGCAAGTTCAATGTTTCTTTCATTGTAGTAACGATAGCCCGTAGATTTATCCACCTCCGAAGGAACAAGAATTTCTTTTTCGTGGTAGAGCCGCAGCGATTTAATCGATAGAGAAGTGATGCGTGAAAATTCGCCAATACTGTATTTCATATTAATCTCCCTTTGTTTTGCGAAGTCTGGCCCGACTTACACATGAAATATAAGCGCTGCCCCAAGGGGAGAGTCAAGTGAAAAATTAAATGTCTATTCACAATTATGTTGTCTATTAAAGATTATATTTATTACAAACTATGCCTCCGGCAGATAGTTAATCGAATCGCAAACAATAGAGGTTGTTACTGTTATTATAAACAGATGAAGAACCGCAAAATAAATTAAAAATTGCCATAAGATAGACGGCCAAATTAGAGTCGGGATGAAGAACAGAAAGAAGAATAAATGATAAATGCAGACAAATAAAAACCACCGGGCGGAAAGTTTAGGAGCTGCAATATTATTAGAATCAATCATGCGGTTGTATCTTTTTGCAAATCCGTATAATGCAACAAATGTCCAATAGAAATTGAATAGCGGGATAAACAGAAATCCAACAGCTTTAGCCGGGCTGATATTTTCACTAATATCTTTTGGTAAGTATTTCCACATACGATATATAAGAATGTAAAATAAAACAGAGAGGTATATTTCAACAATGAACATTAGAGGTAAGGAAATCAAAAGCCAGGTTTGTAGTTCGGTGAATTTGTTCGAGTACCAGGTGAGGTGTAGAACACCTATTAGCAAGCCCATGATAATAAATCCGAAAACCAACCAGGAACCGTAAAAGAATTTTCTCGATATATTTTTTTTATCCGGTAAACCAAGAAATAATTTTAATGAATCGAGTTTTTTAATTTTTCTGTGCAAGAGATAACCAAGATAAAACAACAATCCTACAAATATTGATGTGACCACGTATCTAACATTATAGCTGATTGATTGAGCTATTTCATGGAGTTGTTCATTTACATAATATTCGGAGTAATCGATTAAAGATTTTATAATATAAACAACCGTATTAATTATGACACCCACCATATCGGTTATCGGTAAGCCAAGAAATAAAGCAACATCGAGCCGCTGAGTTAATCTAAACAAAAAGACTATCACTGCCGGTGTTATCATAAACCAAATTATTTGATTAATCATCCAGTAAACATCTAGAATAGGAAGTTGGCCGGTATATTCCGGCGGCGTGAGATATTTGTGAATAACTAATTGTTCTATTAAATTATAAACTAAACCGGCTGCACCGGCAAAAACTATAAGATGCCAATCTTTTTTAAGAAATGAGCTAAGTCCGACAATCGAGAAGGCGAACACAGCATAATAGATCAAGCTGCTAAAAAAATAGTTCAGCTCGAGATATTTTAACATATTCGGACCACTGCCGTATTCAAGTAAAGAATAGTAGTTTTGATCAAGGGATAAGAATAGGTATCTGAAGAGCCAGCCGGGTAGAATTCCCAGCACAATTCCAATAAAAGCTAAATAATTGAAACCGCCTTGATAAATATTGAACAATTCTACGAAACGTTTCTTAACCATTTTATCCTCCTTGGAGTGAATGGTTTTTTTAATCAGTGAATTAGAGGAGATTTATTAAATCATCCAGCTATTTCGAAACGTTCGGAGAATAGGTAATCTAT
>DYJK01000154.1 GCA_020723165.1 Melioribacter roseus
TAATTAAAAAGATTTATTTATGATGTGGTTATTCAACAATTAAAATAAGGTGTAATAAAATTTTAATAAAGAAAAATTATTGCGATGCCAAATTTTTTTTTCATTATATCAAAATTGAAGACAAGAAGTGCTTTTATGTATACCATTTGTCAATGACTATGTTTAATTGGAGTTCTTTACTTTTATTATCTGTGCGGCAATGCTTACTGCAATCTCTTCAACCGTATTGCTGTTGATTGAAAGCCCAATCGGTGCATTCACTCTTTTAAATAAAGATGTCTTAACACCTTCTTCGCTCAATTCACGAAAAATTCTCTTCAGTTTCGCCTCGCTTCCCATTAAACCAATGTATTTAAGCTTCTTGCCGATAATTTGTTTAAGTGCAATTTTATCTGTCGGCAATGCGGAGGTAACAACCGCGGCATAGGAATAATTTCCCCCTTCAATATAATTTCCAACTTGATCAAAAGCGGTGATGATTATTTCATCAGCCGATTTATTTTCTTTTATTGTTTGCACATCAGAGCGGTCATCAAAAACCACAACATTAAATCCGAGCAATTCCATTTGTCGCGAGAGTGCAAGTCCAACGTGTCCGCCACCTATAATATAAATTGTATCGCGCACACCGATATTCTCTTCGTACGACCAATTATTTTCCGAATTGAATCGGTATTGTATGTGATTTTCATTTTTCGTTCCCGGTTTTATTTTCAATCCTTCCGGGGAAAAAATTAAACTCGAAGGTTCTTTCTTCTCAAAGGAATCAATTATTTTTTCTATTTTTTTCAAATCGGACTTATCAAGCGAGAGTGTAAAATTTGTTTGTCTGCCCTGGCAGACAAGTCCAGATTGCAGCTTCTTAACTTTTTTGCTGTGATATAGTTTTCTATGAAGTTGAATTTTCTTTTTTGATTTCAAAAGTTTTTCGCATTCATTCATCATATCAAATTCCATTTGTCCGCCACCAATAGTTCCCTCAAACTTTCTATCTTTAACAACTGCTAATTTAAATCCGGCTTTACCCGGCGAACTTCCCTTAGATTCTAAAACAACAGTTAGTATTACTGGATTTTTGTTAAATAAATTTTTTTTTACAAACTGCCACATTTTCAAATCTTTCATTCGCATGTCCTCTATTGAGAAATTATTTTTCCAAAATCTTCCTTTGTGTCAAGATCCTCAAACACTTGCGGATAACTGCAGCTCCAAATTTTCTTTTTCACTTCCGGCATTTGACTCACATTTTTAAGCGAGCTTGCACTATCCTCATTCAGAATAATTTGAAAGAGTGACTGATGAAGCAAAACCGGATGACCTTTAACATTATTAAAAGCCGGTTGAATCCAATTGTATTCATTACTTACTTGCTTAACAAATTCATAATAAAATTTTCCCGGGAGTGACGGTTGATCAACAAAATGATAAAGCACCCATTCAGAATCCGATGCTGTACCCAGTCCTTTTTTTAGCGAAGTGAACATGCCATGCTGATAATTTTCATTATACACAAATTTAACCCGGTCAGATTTTCCAATAGACTTTTCAACTAAATTATTATTGTATCCGGTTACAATTATAACCTCGTTGCAAATAAGTAGAAGTTTCTCCGTGATCACCTCGATTAAAGTCTTCTCATTAATTTTCAGAAGAGGTTTGAATGAATTCATTCTACCGGATAAACCGGCGGCAAGGATTAATCCGCTGATCTTCATTTTACTTGAAAAGCTCTTTAATTTGGTTTGAGGAAAGTACTACCGGCTTTTGTGTGGTTTTCATTACCGCATCGGTATCTTTCAATCCATTACCGGTCATCATCAACAAAATATTTGCTTTGGGTGAAATCTCGTTCGCAGAGATAAACTTTTTATACCCGGCAAACGATGCTGCACATGATGGCTCAACAAATAATCCCGTTGCTTTGGAAATAAAACTCTGCGCGTTCAAAATTTCTTCATCGCCAACTGACAATGCGTCTCCATTTGTCAATTTAATTACACTTGCTGCCACATATAAATTTCTTGGCGCTGATGCAGAAATGCTGTCTGCAATTGTTGATACTCTTCTAAATTCGAATTCTCCTTTTTCAAGATACCGAACCAGGGCATTACTTCCATCAGCTTGTACACCTATTAGCTTGGGATATTTTTTTATCCAGCCGAGTTTTTTCAAATCATAGAACCCTTTGAAGAGACCGGAGATTATTACGCCATCACCGACCGGCACAAAAATATAATCGGGCAGTTTCCCTTGAGTCTGTAAGAAAATATCGAATGCGGCAGATTTTTTCCCTTCAATTGTCAATGGATTGTAAGCTGTATTTCTGTTGTAGATTTTTTTTGTTGACGAGATTTCAAGGCATAAGTCGAATGCGTCGTCATAAGTTCCATCGACAAGATAAATATTCGCTCCGTATGATTGAATCTGGATTCGCTTGGCATCCGGAATTGCTGCCGGCACAAAAATATGCGATTTGATTCCGAGACGTGCACATATTCCGGCAAGCGAAGATCCGGCATTTCCAGTCGATGCTGCGGAAATTTCGTTTATACCGAGTTCCAATGCTTTTAAGACAACAAGCGAACTCGCGCGGTCTTTATATGAGAGCGTCGGATTTCTAGTATCATCAAAAAATTGAATCTGTCTTCCATCAATTTTGTAATTGAGGATTGGTGTTTGATTCAGTCGCAGCCGGGACAAAATTTTTTCTGAAGGATATTTTTTAATCGGCCAAAGAAAAGGATATTCCCAAAACTTTCCGGGAGTTAATTTTAAAAATTTCTTCTTCGAGATTTTCTTTTTTATATCATCATAATCATATTCTATTGTAAGGACACCTTTGAGAGGTTTATTTCTTTCTGCCTTGCCGCATATCGGACAGAGATAAACAAAATTCTTTTCAATCTGTTTTGAAGAGAATTCCTTTTTGCAATCGAAACATTTGTAGTGATACTTTATCATAATAAATCCTGAGGAGCGAGGCGACGAAGGATCTCTAAACACTTACCCTAACAGATTCTTCGCTTCGCTCAGAATGACATTGTGGATTACATCGTTAATCCCATAATTGCTTTTGCAGTATGAAGGCGGTTCTCTGCTTCATCGAACACAATAGAAATATTTGGATCATCAAGAATCTCATCAGTTACTTCGTTTCCTCTATCAGCCGGGAGAGCGTGCATCAGTTTTACATTTTTATTCGCAAGCTTTATTCTCTTATCATCGCAAATCCAGCTCTTATGCTTTTCGAGATTCGATTTCATTTCCATCTTGCATTCATCTTCGTGCGAGAGATAATACTCTTCATCATAAAAACCGAAGCCGCCCCAGTTTTTCGGAACAACAATCTGAGCGCCTTCGAATGCTTCATCCATATCGTTTGTAAATCTTATACTTCCGCTACCTTCTACTGCATTCTTCTTAGCTTTCTCGACAATATTTTTGCTGAGAGGAAATTCTTTCGGATGAGCAACTGTTACGTCAATTCCGTACCGGGGAAATAACAGAATTTGTGTTTGCGGAACACTAAGTGGTTTTGAATGGGTTGTTGCATACGCCCACGAGATTGTTACTTTCAATCCTTTTGTATTTCTGCCGAGATGTTCGAAGATCGTCATCAAATCTGCGAGTCCCTGAAACGGATGATAAACGTCATCTTGCAGAGACATCACCGGCTTGCGTGAATATTGTGCAAGCTCGTTCAAATATTTGTTTCCGATTCCGTAAAAACAATTTCTGCAAGCAATACCGTGGCCCATTCTGCTTAGGATGATAGCAGTATCTTTCGCTACCTCTCCGTGCGTGATCTGCATTTTATCTGGCGTTAAATCGTGAGCATGTCCGCCGAGCTGTGTCATCCCGGCTTCCATTGAGTTGCGTGTTCGTGTTGATTGTTCGAAGAACATCATGAAGAGTGTTTTGTGTTGAAGCCATAGTGTCGGTTCATCAGCGTAAAATTTTTTCTTCAGATCAAATGCTGTCTCAAAAACAATATCGAGTTCTGCTTTTGTCCAATTGTCTTCTGTTAAAAAGTGTTTGCCTTTTAATTCCATAATATCTCCTTAAAGAATAGAACGCAGATTATTATGATAGTTATGATTTTTTATGATCTTTTGTTAAGACTTTCCGTTTTAATTGTGGTTCTTTGCCAAAGTTCAGCAGCAGACCCACCTCTATATCAGTAGCTTTAAGGTAGTTAACAAGTTGACATTCGTGTTCTTCACACAGAGACTCTGCTGCCTTTAATTCTATTATGACAGCATCGTTGACAATAATATCGGCAAAATATTCTCTAACATCTTTAGAGTTATAAAATACTTTTACGGGGAATTGATTTTTACATTCCAAACCGGATTTAGCTAACTCAATAAGCATTGATCGCTCGTAAACCTTTTCAAGAAAACCATAACCCAGCTTATTATAGACATTATAAAATGCTTTAATAATTTTCTCGGTTATTTCTGAGTGTTTATAGTTTTCGTTCATCGAGCAATCCTTTTAAATGCATAATGGAACACTGATTATTATGATCATAATCAATCATAGCCAATCATAAAGATCAGCGTTCTATTTCTCTATCAGTTCAAACGGAAATAGTGAATAAAACTTTGTTGCCTTCAATAAATCGTCCAGTAAAATTTCTTCTTTTGATGAATGAGCGAGTTCTTCCTTTCCCGGTGCAAAACCAATAGTCGGAATTCCAAAACGTCCGGCTGTTGCAACTCCGTTCGTAGAAAAACTCCACACCCCGCTCTTTGCTTTTCCGGTTGCAAGTTTCGATGTTTTCATCGCAGCATCAACAAGAGGATGCTTCTCATCATAAACCCACGTTGGAAAATATGCTTCTTGCGAAAATTGAGTTCCCTTCCAGCTTACTCCTTCAACATCCGAGATTGAAATTTTTGCATCGCTTTTATGTTTCTTGATTATTTCTTTCAATTCTTTAACGACACCGTTTTTATTTTCACCGGTAGTCATTCTTCTATCAAGATGGATCTGGCAGAAATCAGAAACCGAACACATTGAAGGAGCTTTCGAGATAATATTGCTGACTGTAATTGATCCTTTTCCGAGCGGCTCTTTTGGTTTCAGTTTTTTGTCAAGCTTTTCGATATCCGTAATAATCGGCATCATTTTATAAATAGCATTTATTCCTTTTTGATTGTGCGCACCATGTGCAGATTTTCCGGCAGCAGAAATTTTCAACTCCATTCTTCCACGCTGTCCGCGATAGACTTTCAAATCCGTCGGCTCACCCAGCAGAACATAATCCGGTTTTATTCCTTCATTCTGGATAATATGATAGAGTGGATATCCATCCGCGTCTTCTTCGAGAACAGAGCCAATAACGTAGAGGGTGAACGGGAAATCATTCCCATACAAATTTTTCAGAACTTTTCCGGCGACCATAAAACCAGCCATTGCCGGTTTTTCATCAACAGATCCGCGTCCATAAATTTTTCCATTCTCAATTACTCCGTCAAACGGGGGATGTGCCCAATTTTCTGTTTCGGTTACTTTTACAGTGTCAATGTGTGCATCGTACATAATTTTAATCGGGCCGCTACCGATTCGTCCAATTGCATTGCCCAACGAATCATGATAAGCCTCATCAAATCCGAACTGTTTCATTTTCTCTACAATGAATTCAACAATTTCTTTTTCATCGCCGCTGTAACTTTTTATCTGGACTAGTTTCTGAATTAGGGCAAACAAATTCTCTTTTTCTGCTTCGACCGCACTAAATAATTCTTCTTTCATTTCCTCAAATCTCTTTAATGTTTCCTAATTATGTGAATTATTACAAAATTTTATGTTTATAAATTAACCATAATTAAAGATATTTACATCTGCTATATGGAGTATAATTATGTCTGACCAAATGAAACCCCTCTCTTACACAAGTCTGCTTAACCAGCTTTTCAATGAGGAGAAATATCATTCAAGTATATTTGGAATTAAGTGTGTCAATTTTTTTCGGAAGAAAAATGGACCGGGAATAAATTTTCTAAACAACTTACTTGAAACACCGATCGGTCCGGCTGCCGGTCCGCATACACAAATGACACAAAATATCATAGCTGCTTATTTAACCGGCGGAAGATTTTTTGAATTAAAGACGGTACAGAAAGTTGATGAATTAAAAATTGACCGGCCTTGCATTGATGCCGAAGATGAAGGATATAATGTTGAGTGGTCTCAAGAATTGAAATTAGAGGAATCGTACGATGAATATTTAAAAGCGTGGATTCTTCTTCACTTCATGAAAAAATATTTTACTCTTTCAGAAAATTCGGAACCGGGATTTATTTTTAACATGAGTGTCGGCTATGATCTTGATGGAATAAAGACCAAAAGAATGGACCGTTTTATTGAACAATTGAAAGACGCAACCAAATCAGAACTGTGGACGAAATATAAAAATGAATTAATCGGGTTCATCAAGAATAATATTCCCAACAATCAAGAATTAATCGAAATTGTTGAAAGCATTTCTCCATTAATCTCAAATTCCGTTACACTTTCAACGATGCACGGCTGCCCGCCGAATGAAATAGAATCGATTGTAAAATATCTTATCAAAGAAAAGGGATTACACACCTACGTCAAACTTAATCCCACACTTCTTGGTTATGATTTTGTCCGTGACGCTTTAGAAAATCTTAGTTACAAAAAAATTTTCCTCGATAAGCATTCGTTTGAAAACGATCTCCAATGGAACGATGCTATTGCAATGCTTTATCGATTGAAGACATTTGCAAAAGAAAATAGAAAAGAATTTGGGATAAAACTTTCGAATACACTTGCTGTAAAAAATAAGAAGCAGAGAATGCCCGGAAATGAAATGTATATGTCGGGCAGAGCATTGTTCCCGTTGACTGTAAATCTTGCTTCGAAAATTGCCAAAGGGTTCAGCGGTGATATAAACATTTCTTTTTCCGGCGGCGCTTCGATCAACAATGTAAAAGAAATTCTTGAGACGGGAATTAAACCGGTGACTTTTGCAACAGAACTATTAAAACCCGGCGGATATAACCGTCTACATCAAATTGCTGAATTGATTAAAGACTTTAATATCAATGACAATCATTCCATAAACTTAATTAAATTAAAAAAACTTGCCGATAATTCATTGAATGATCCCCTTTATATGAAAGAGACAAGAACTGTTGAATCAATCAAAGTTCCGGATAAGCTTGATACATTCGATTGCTTCATCGCTCCATGCAAAGTTGCTTGTCCAATTCATCAGGATGTTCCGGAATATATTCGATTAGTTGGCGAAGGTAAGTATGAAGAAGCGTTAGAAGTGATTACTGATAAAAATCCTCTGCCTCATATTACCGGTTATGTGTGTGATCATCAATGCATGTACCACTGCACACGGATTGATTATGACGAAGCCGTGCATATCCGCGATTTAAAAAAAGAAGCTGCGTTGAATGGCTATAACAATTTCATGAAAAATATTTCTGTTGAAGAAACGAATAGTGATAAAATTAGAGTTGCAATAATCGGTGCCGGTCCTTCCGGTTTATCTGCTGCATACTTTTTAGCAAAATCGGGTTTCGATGTTACTGTATTCGAAAAAAATATGAATGCCGGGGGCATCGTTAAAAATGTACTTCCGCAATTTCGTCTTCCGCAATCGGCAATTGATAACGACATTAAATTTATCGAGCAATTCGGTGTTCGATTTATTTTCGGAGTAAACGAATCGTTTTCGATTAACAAATTGAAATCGGAAGGATATAAATACATTTACATTGCAATCGGAGCGGAGAAGTCAAATAAAATAAATATTTCATCGGATAAAGAAATATTAAATGCGATCGATTTTCTTTGGGATTATC